>DATJVA010000046.1:0-13252 GCA_035502015.1 Thermoplasmata archaeon
CCGGTCGCGACCCGGTCCCACTCCACCAACCGGGACTTCGGGATCCGCAAGGGCCAGGAGATCGGCGCGAAGGTGACGCTCCGCGGCGACGCGGCGCTCGACTTCCTGAAGCGCGCGTTCGAGGCCCGCGACCGGCAGTTCGACATCGACTCGCTCGACCGGAACGGCAACTTCTCGTTCGGGATCGCCGACTATACCGACTTTTCCGGGATGAAGTACGACCCGGCGATCGGGATCCACGGTATGGACATCGCGGTCGAGATGGGCCGCGCGGGCCACCGGATCCGCGACCGCCGTCTGCAGTCGCGACCGCTACCGAAGGCGCTCCGGTCGACGCGCGACGAGACCCGCGAGTTCCTGGTCTCCCAGCTGGGGGTGACGATCCTTGAGTGAGCCGAAGAAGCAGTTCGGGCGAAAGGAGGGGTGCCTCCGGTGCGACCGAAAGCGTGGGATCGTCCGAAGGTACGGTCTCCATCTGTGCCGGCAATGCTTCCGCGAGGTCGCGATGGACCTCGGGTTCAGGAAGTACCAGTAGGACGGAGGGACGAACGATGCAGATGGACCTACTCAACGACGCGCTCGTGACCCTCCG
This sequence comes from Thermoplasmata archaeon, assembly GCA_035502015.1. Lineage (GTDB taxonomy): Archaea > Thermoplasmatota > Thermoplasmata > Lutacidiplasmatales > UBA184 > Lutacidiplasma. Next base: position 593 of record DATJVA010000046.1, read on the forward strand.
GCACGCGGACCGTGACGGGAAGCCGCACGTCGAGATCTCCCCGACCTCGAAGCTGATCGCCGAGGTGCTCCGGATCTTCCGCGAGCACCACTACATCGAGGAGTTCACGTTCGTGTCGACGGGTCGTGGGGGAAAGTACGACGTCACGCTCTCGCGCCGGATCAACGATTGCGGCGTGATCAAGCCCCGGCTGGCGGTCGCGTTCGACGGCCTCGAACGGTTCGAGTCAAGATTCCTGCCCGCCCAGGACTTCGGGATCCTCGTCCTTTCGACGAACCGTGGCGTGCTGTCGCACCAGCAAGCGCGGGAGCTCAAGATCGGAGGTCGATTGCTCGCCTATGTCTACTGAGCACGAGCTGAACCAGGAAACGGTCGACGTCCCGAAAGGCGTCACCTTCTCGGTCCACGGACGACGCCTCCTCGCGAAGGGACCGCTCGGCCAGGTCGAGCGACCGTTCCCGTCGGACGCTCTCGAGCTCGTCTCGAAGGGGTCCCAGGTGACGCTGACACTCCGACTCCCGGCCCACCGCAAGCGCTCCCAGGCGCTCCTGCGCACCTGGGCCGCGCACCTGCGGAACCTGGCGGGCTCGCTCACCCGCGGCGTCGAGGCGCGTCTCAAGATCGTCGCAGCCCACTTCCCGATGAAGGTCCAGGTGAAGGAGAACCACATCCTAATCGAGAACTTCCTCGGGGAGAAGCACCCCCGCTCCTCCGACCTCCTCCCCGGCACGACGGGCCGCGTCGACGGGGACTTCGTTATCCTCTCGGGATACGACGTCGAACAGGTCGGGCAGAGCGCCGCGAACATCGAACGCGCGAGCCGGATCCGCGAGTACGACCCCCGGGTCTTCCAGGACGGCATCTACCTCGTGGAACGCGCGCACCTCAAGGAGGCCGCCTGATGGCCGAGGACGAGACGCCGGAGACCGCGGTCCCGCCCGCCCCCGCCGTCGCGGCGCCCGCCAAGCCCCCGGCCCGGCGCCGGGCGAAGGCCGCGCCGAAGGCCGGAGAGGCCCCGGCAAAACCCACGGAGGCGGAGCCCGCGAAGAAGAAGGACGACGGGCCACGCGCCCCGAAGCGGGCCGACCTCCCGGCCGAGAAGAAGACGCTCCTTCTGGCCCGGCGGGAGATCGACCGGCGCCGTCCGCTATTCGGACGCCAGGCCCGATATCGTTACTACCGGATCGGACGCGACCTGTCGTGGCGCCGGCCGCGCGGTCTGCAGTCGAAACAACGCCGCCACTACGGCTACCGACCCAAGATCGTCCGCATCGGATACCGTTCACCGGCGAAGGTGCGCGGCCTCGTTCCGAGCGGGTTCCGACCCGTCATCGTCCGCACCGACCGTGACCTCGAGGCGATCAACGCGAAGCTCGAAGCAGCGGTGATCGCGCGTGCCGTCGGGACCCGCCGCCGGCTCGTCCTCGAAGAGGCGGCCCGAAAGCTCGGGATCCACGTCCTCAACCCGATCGTGAAGTCGGAGCAGGAGGCGTAGGGGCGATGCCGGATCTTTCGAACCAGCGCCGACTCGCCGCGTCCTTGCTGAAGTGCGGAGAGGGGCGGGTATGGATCGACCCGGCGAGCCAGGAAGAGCTCGCCGATGCGGTCACCCGCTCGGACGTTCGAAGTGCGATCAAGGCCGGCGTGATCCGCCGGGCCGCGATCCAGGGGACCTCTCGCGTGCGCGCCCGCCGACATGCGGAAGAGGTCGCGAAGGGCCGCCACTCTGGACCCGGGTCCCGACGCGGGACCCCGTCGGCGCGAGTTCCCCGCAAGGAACGTTGGATGCGCCGGATCCGTGCCCAGCGAAAGCTCCTCCAGGAGCTTCGAGCGACGAAGAAGATCGCCCCGGCGGTGTACCGGGAGTTCTACCGCCGCGCGAAAGGCGGGATGTTCCGCAGCCGCGCGCACCTTATCGTCAACCTGCGGCTCGCGGGCCACCTTTCGGAGGTTCCCCGATGAGCACCGGTCCGCGCTACCGCGTCCACTTCCGCCGACGGCGGGAGGGAAAGACCGACTACCGGGTCCGGCTTCGCCTGCTCCGCTCGGGCGAAGCCCGGGCGGTGGTTCGTTTCTCCGGCCGGCGTATCCGCGTCTCGATCGTCCGGTACGATCCGGTCGGCGACCGGGTCCTGGCCACTGCGGAGAGCGCCGAGCTCGGCCGCGTCGGATTCCCATCGAACAGCTTCGCGTCCACTCCTGCGGCCTACCTGACCGCGTATCTCGCGGGCCTCCGCTCGAAGTCCGCCGGGGCGGAATCCGCGGTCCTTGACACGGGCATCCGCCACCCGACCGAAGGGGGTCGCCTCTCCGCGGCGCTCAAGGGCCTCCTCGACTCGGGGGTCGACGTGCCGCACGGAGAGGGAGGGTTTCCGAGCGTCGACCGCCTGAACGGCGCCCACCTCCCGAAGCCGCTCCCCCAGCCGCTCGAAGCGTTCAAGATGAAGCTCCCCGAGATCGTCGCCCGACCGGAGGCGGCGGCATGAGCGGCGCGGTCGCCGGTCCGTCGCGCGGCGGCCCCGGCGCCCCGGCGGCACCGCCGCCGTGGGTCCCGAAGACCGAGCTCGGACGTCGCGTCGCTTCGGACGAGATCACGACGATGAGCGGTGCGATCGCGAGCGGGCTCCCGCTGCGCGAACCGCAGATCGTCGACAAGCTCCTTCCGGGCCTGCATGACGAGGTCCTGGACGTGAACATGGTCCAGCGAATGACCGACTCCGGCCGTCGCTTCAAGTTCGCCGTCACGGTCGTCGTCGGCAACGGTGACGGTTTCGTCGGCCTGGGCCGCGCGAAGGGCCGCGAGGTCGGCCCGACGATCCGCCGCGCGATCGACCGGGCCAAGCTCGGCGTGGTCGAGGTGATCCGGGGCTGCGGCAGCTGGGAGTGCGGCTGCGGTCGAGCCCATACGTTGCCGTTCCAGGTGCAGGGTCGGGTCGGCTCGGTCGTGGTGACGTTCAAGCCGGCGCCGCGCGGCGTCGGTCTCGCGGTCGGCGACGTCGCGAAGCCGATCCTTCGGTTCGCCGGCATCACGGACGCTTGGGGGTTCACGGACGGTCACACGAAGACGACCGTCAACTACGCCCAGTCGGCGTTCCGGGCGCTCGTCGAGCTCTCTGAGCTCAAAGTGCCGCCCGAGGACTTCTCACGGCTCAAGATCGTACGGGGACCCGTCGGGACCTCGATCCTTCCTCCGAAGGACGAATCCGCCCCGCGGCCGATGCGCGGAGGTCGGGGCCGGGGCGGCCGGCGCCCACCGCAGCGCGGCGGACCGCCGGGACGGGGCGGACCCGGCGCGCCTCGGACGGGTGGACCTCGCCCTCCACCCAGGGGGGCCTAGTCCCATGGCGTGGATGATCGTCCGAGTGCGCGGCTCGGTCCACGCGCGTCACGACGTGGTCGAGACCCTCCGGTACCTCCACCTCACGCGCCCGAACCACGCCACGATCGTTCCCGAAGTGCCTTCCGTGCGGGGGATGCTCACCACGGTGCAGGGCTACGTGACCTGGGGCGAGGCCGAACCCGAGACCGTTTCGCTGCTTCTTCGGGAGCGGGGCGAGACCGCCTCGGGCGGACGTCTCACCGACGCAACCGTCGGGGAGATCGTTCCCGGCCAGGACCTCCCGGCGCTGACCCGCTCGGTCGCCGAGAAAGGCCTTCCCCAGATGCGGGGCTTGAAGCCGCTGTTCCGACTGCGCGCGCCGAAGGGGGGCTGGCGCTCCACCAAGAAGCCGTTCACGCTCGGCGGTGCGCTCGGGTACCGGGGCCGCTCGATCAACGAGCTGGTCCGCCGGATGATGTAGGAGGGGGTCGATGCCGAGTCGTACACGGAAGTTCCGGGGACTGCGCACCCACGGGCGGGGCATCAAGGCCGGCCGAGGCGCCGGGAAGCAGGGCGGTCGAGGGAATGCGGGCCTTCACAAGTACAAGTTCAAGTCGATGCTGATCTACGCGCCCGACCACTTCGGCCGGCACGGGTTCAAGCGGCCCGCTCAGGTCGTCGAGCGCCCGACGAGCCTGAACGTGGGCGAGCTGGACGGCTTCCTTCCGACGCTCGAGGCGGCGGAGGCGGTCTCCCGCGAGGGCGAGACGCTGGTCGTGGACCTCTCCAAGGCCGGCGTCGACCGACTGCTCGGCGGCGGCACGTCGACCCGGAGCTGGAAGGTGTTCGTGCGCCACGCCTCGAAGCACGCCCGCGAGAAGGTGACGGTGCTCGAGAGCGCCCCCGCCGCGGCGGCCGCCCCCCAGGAATCCGTCCCGTAGACTATATAACTCGACCACCGGCTCCCCAGCGGTTTCATGGCGGAAGAGGAAATCCCGCGCGACCGGCGCTGGACGGTCCCGCTGATCCTGATCGCGGCCGCGATCCTCGCCGTCCTTTGGTTCTGGGCCCAACCCACGATCCTCACGTTCACGATCGTCGGCGTCGCGATCGCCGCGATCTTCACGCTGTTCTACTTCGGTCTCTCCTACAGCGGGCCCCGTTCGAAACTGTACGGGCTAAAGCCGGTGACGTCCCGGATGCCGGCCGTCTCGCAGCCGAAGGGCCACGTCCACTTCCGGACGAAGCTGTTCTGGACGATCGGGGTCCTGTTGCTGTACTTCCTGCTGACGAACATCTACCTGTTCGGCGTCGACCGGTCGACGATCATCGACCTGTTCGCCAGCTACCGCGCGATCCTCGCGGGAGCCCAGGGGACGCTGATGCACCTCGGGATCGGCCCGATCGTCACCGGGTCGATCATCATGCAACTGTTCACCGGCGCGAAGATCATCAACCTCGACCTCACCGACGACGAGGACAAGGCGGTCTACCAGGGGACCCAGAAGGTCGTTGTCGTCTCGATGATCTTCATCGAGGCGATCCCCCAGGTGTTCGGGTACCTCTCGCCGGACGCGTCCCTCGTCACCACGTTCGGCAACCTCTCGCCCGGCAACGGTCCGCTGCTCGCGAACACGGTGATCATCGCCCAGCTCGTCTTCGGCAGCTACCTCGTCTTCCTGATGGACGAGGTCGTCTCGAAGTGGGGGATCGGCAGCGGGATCTCGCTGTTCATCGCCGCCGGGGTCTCCCAACAGATCATCCAGGGGACGCTCAACTGGGTACCGGGCAACCCGTCCCTTCCGCTCTCGGCCCAGAACCCGCCGAGCGGGACGATCCCGAAATCGCTCTGGTTCTTCTCCCACTACTCCGCCTCCCAGATGGCGGGGGGCGGTTGGGAGGAGGTGCTGTTACGTCAGCCGAACCCAATCGTCGCGCTCGTCGGTACGGCGGCGATCTTCTTCCTCGTGGCGTGGACCGAGTCGACCCGCATCGAGTTGCCGCTCTCCCACGCCGAGGCCCGTGGCGCGCGGGGCCGCTACCCGCTGCGTCTGATCTACGCGTCGAACATCCCGGTCATCCTGATGTCGGCGCTCCTCGCCAACGTCTCGATGGTCACGATCCTCCTCTGGACGAATCCGTCGCTCGTCCACTTCCCGCTGATCGGGCACCAGTGGTGGGTCGGAGGATATCCGACCGCGGCCCAGGCCTCGTCGATGGGGATCAGCCAGACGACGCCGGTCAGCGGCGGCGCGTACTACCTGTCGACGGTCAACGGTTTAGAGGCCTGGCTGCTGCCGATGCTCAACTACCAGCAGTACGGCCAGTTCCTCGTTCACCACGCGTGGTGGCAGGGGCTCGTTCACGTCGCGATCTACTTCGGGGCGATGGTCGGTGGCTCGATCCTGTTCGCCAAGTTCTGGATCCAGACGACGAACATGGGACCCGAGGCGGTCGCCCGGCAGATCGAGGCGTCCGGCATGCAGATCCCGGGGTTCCGTCGTGAGCCGAGGGTCCTCCGACGCGTCCTCGAGCGGTACATCCCCGTGATCACTGTCATCTCGGGAGCGGCGGTCGGCGCCCTCGCCGCCGGGGCGGACCTCATAGGAACGCTCGGGAACGCCTCGGGGACCGGCGTGCTGCTTACCGTCGGTATCATCATCAACCTCTACGAAGCCATGGGGCGCGAACAGCTCATGGAGATGAACCCGCTACTGCGTCGGTTCCTCGGAGGCGAGAGCTGATGAGCGGAAGCGCCGGCGCTAAGCCCCTTCCCTCGGCGGCGGACGCCGAGGAGGAGCCCCTTCCTGAGGGGACGACGGACGAAGAAGCGACGACCACTGAAGCGGCGCCCGAGAGCGAGGAGCCGAAGCCCGAAGCGAAGCCGGCGCGTCCTCCACCGCCGCCGTTCAAGGTCTCGACGTTCATCTACGTCTTCCTCGGCCTTCTCGGCCTGTGGATGCTCATCGACACGACCGCGCGCAACTCGATCGCGTGCGCCCTCGGGATGGTCAACTCGAACTGCCCGAGCGGCACCCAGCCGTGGGGCCTCTACTGGCTGATCGGGTTCAACTCGAACTACCTGCTCCTCACGATGGCGCTCGCCGGCGCCCTCGAGATGCTGATCACTTCGCTCGCCTACAACTACACGACCAACTGGGTGAAGGCCGCCAAGGTCCAGAAGTGGAGCTCGGCGTTCCGCAAGGTGCAGATGGAGGCGATCCGTTCCGGGAAGAAGGACCGCATCGCGGCGCTCAAGCCCCACCAGGAGCGGCTCACGCGCCTCTCGGGCGAGGTGTCGATCGCCCAGTTCAAGGGAATGGCGATCACATACTTCCTGCTCATTCTGATCTACACGTGGGTCGGCCTCGTCATCGCCGGCGCGAACTCCGTGCAGCAGACGGTCGCCCTCGGCGCGGGCAGCACGATCGACCTGCACGCGAACATCGGGGGCCTCCCGATCCCCTGGTGGTTCGTCATCTTCAGCCTTTACACGCTGCCGTTCTCGCTCGTCTTCCGCCGCCTCCTGAAGCACCTCTGGCTGCGTCGATACGAAGAGAGGAACCGCTCGCCGCCTCCCCCGGCCTCGGACGCGGCCGGGGGGTCCGCGTGATCCGGGCGGTCGTCACCGTCGGGGGCCCGCCGGGGAGCGGGAAGTCGACCGCGGGCCGGCTCGTGGCCCGTGCCCTGGACCTCGAGTTCCGCTCGGCCGGGGACCTCTTCCGGGCCGAGGCGCGCCGAAGGAACATGGACCTCGCCGAGTTCGGTCGGTACGCCGCTTCGCATCCCGAGGTCGACCAGGACCTCGACCGGAGCATGCAGGCGCTCGCGACCCCGGGCTACCTGCTCGACGGACGCATCCAAGGTGCCCTGTGCCGCCGGGCCGGCGTCCCCGTCCACGACGTCGTCGTCACCGCGCGAGAGGACGTCCGCGTCCAGCGGGTCGCCGCGCGCGACGGTCAGCCGGCCGACGTGGCCCGGGGGCTCGTGCGCGAGCGCGAGGCGAGCGAACGGGACCGCTACCGACGCTTCTACGGGATCGACCTCGAGCACGAGCCCGCCGGTCTGGTCGTCGACTCGAGCGACCGGACCGCGGCGGTCGTCGCAGAGGTGATCCTCGCGTTCGTTCGCGAGCGTGAGGCGACCGACCGATGACCGAGCCGGCCCCGCCGGACGCGGTCGACGCCCGCCTCCGCGAGGGGGCGTTCCTCCTGGTCGACAAACCCCGCGGGCCCTCCTCTCACCAGGTCACTGCGTGGGCTCGGGACCTGCTCGGGGTCTCCGTCGCGGGGCACGCCGGCACGCTCGACCCGAACGTCTCCGGGCTGCTCTGGGTGGGCGTCGGTCCGGCGCTGAAGCTCCTCCCGCTCGTCCTCGAGTTCCCGAAGCGGTACATCGCCTCGGTGGTCCTGCATGGACCCGTGCCGGTCCGTGAGGTCGAGCGAGTGCTCGCCGAGTTCACCGGTCCGATCTACCAGACCCCGCCCGTCCGCTCGGCGGTGAAGCGAGAGCGCCGCATCCGGACGGTCCATCGCCTCGAGCTCCTCGAGGCCGACGGACCTCGGCTCCTTCTCGACATGACGGCCGATTCGGGCACGTACGTCCGAACCCTGGCGGTCGACGTCGGTGAGGCGCTGGGCCTGGGCGGCCACATGGACGAGCTCCGCCGAGTGGCGAACGGTCCCTTCCGGGAGCGCGACGCGGTCGCGCTCGCTACGCTCGCCGACGCCGCCGCCGCCCGCGCGGCAGGCGACCCCGCTCCGCTCCTCGCCCTCCTCCATCCGATCGCGGAGGTCTGGAAAGAGTTCCCGGCGGTCGTCGTGAAGGACGGAGCGGCGAGCGCTCTCGCGCACGGTGCCGGACTCGCGAGCGGCGGGATCCTCGCCCTTCCGCGTCCGTTCGCCCGGGGTGCCCGGGTGGCCCTCGTGAGCCGTTCGGGGGAGCTCATCGCCACCGGGGTCGCGCTCCGGAGCTCGGAGGAGGTCGGCCACGTGAAGCACGGCTGGGTCGTGGACGAAACGAGGGTGTTCGTCGACCCGGCGAAGTTCCCGGCGCTCTGGCACCGGTCCGCGACGCCGGAGAAGCGGACGCCGCGGGCCGAACCCGAGCCGCATTGACCGTCGGCCACGGTCAGGGTTAGCGACCGAGCTCTCGTCGCGAGGCCCTGTGTGGCCCACGTGCGCCGGACGGTAGAGCGGCCGGCGTCGGCGGCGGGCGCGAACCCGCGGCGCCTACTTCGAGAGGAACCGGGCACGGGCCCGGGCGATGTGCGTGTCGGCCTTCGAGGTGTCCACCACCTCGAGGACCTTCCCGTCCCCGTCGAGCAGGAACGTCACGCGGCGGGCCGAGCCGTGGGGGTTGAGGACACCGTAGGACGTGGCGACGCTCTTCGAGGTGTCGGCGATCAGCGGGAACGGCAGACCGTACTTCTGCGCGAACGCCTTCTGGTCCGGGCAGTCGTCCACGGAGACGCCGACGATGTTCACCTTGCGAGCGGTGAACTCCGGGTACACGTCTCGGAATCCCTTCGCCTCGATCGTGCACCCGGGCGTGTCCGCCTTGGGGTAGAAGTACAGCACGGTGGGAGAACCCTTCAGTGACGAGAGACGGAACGGCGTTCCATCCTGGTTCGGCGCAACAAAATCGGGGGCGATATCTCCGACGGCGACCATGCCCGTCCAAGGAGGGCGGTGATATTTACCCGAAACCCCCGCCCGAACAGGACTATCCGGTCGCCACGGTGACCAGCGTCTCGGTCGACTTGATCCCTCCGACCTTGCGGATCCGGTGGACGACGGTATCGAGCGCGGCGTTGATGTGGGGCGCCTCGACCTTGACGATCAGGTCGAACGGGCCGGTGACCGCCTGGACCTCGGTGACCCCGGGGACCGTCTTGAGCCGGTTCAGCACCTCGTCGAGCCGTCCGACCTCGGTCTCGACCAGAAGGTACAGGGTCTCCATCCGCTACCGCGCCGCCGGTTGAGCGAGCGCGCTCCCTCCCCATCAAGCTTGCGAACCGTCGCCGGGGTAAGTCGCTCCCAAAGGGTTATGCGCGACGGAACGCCGGTTCCGGCCCATGCCCCTTCGGCTGGAGGACACGCGTTCGGGGGAGCGTCGGACGGTCCGGCCGCGTCCCGGCCGGCCGGTCACCCTCTACGTCTGTGGTCCGACGGTCTATGACGCGGCGCACGTCGGCCATGCACGCACGTACCTCTTCTTCGACATCGTTCGCCGCGTGCTCACCGCCGACGGAACGCCGGTTCGTCACGTTATGAACGTCACCGACTTCGAGGACAAGGTCGACCGGCGAGCCGAGGAGCTCGGCGTCACATGGCGGGCGCTCGCGCGACGCGAGGAGGCCGGGTTCTTCCGCGATATGGGAGCGTTCGGGCTGCTCCCTCCGGCGTTCCACCCGCGTGCCAGCGACTACGTCCCCCAGATCGTCCGAGCGGCTGAGGCCCTCGCGAAGACGGGACGGGTGCGCCGCGAGGGCGACCTGTGGATCTATTCGCCCCCCGAGCACCCGGGCACGGTCAACTTCCCTCTCGAGACCGAGCTCGCCCGGCACGCGGTGGAGGAGCCTGACCATCCGTTCCCACGGCGAGAAGGCGCGCTCGGCGAGTTCGTGATATGGAAACGGCAGGAGCCTCCCCTTCCCTCGTGGAAGAGCCGGTTCGGCCCGGGGTCTCCCGGATGGCACCTCGAGTGCTACGCCATGGCCCGTCGTCTCCTCGACATCCCCGTGGACCTCCACGGTGGGGGACTCGACCTGATCTATCCTCACCACCACGCCGAGAACGAGATCGCGCTCGCGCTCGACGGTCAGCCGTTCAGCCGGTTGTTCGTCCACACCGCGTTCGTCCTCCAGGACGGCGCCAAGATGTCGAAATCGACCGGCAACCTCATTCCGCTCCATACGGCGCTCCGGCGCGCTAGCCCGGGTGGGCTCCGCTGGTATCTCCTCTCCACCCCCTACCGGGTGCGGCTCGCCTGGAGGACGGTCGCTCTCGATGCGGCCGAGCGAGAGTACCGCGAACTGCTGGACCACCTCGCGCGATGGCTCGCGCCGGGCGCGGGAGGCTCGCTCGGGGCCCGCGTCGCGGAGGAGCTGGCGGCGCGGACCAAAGCGGACCTTGCCGAGGGGCTGGCCGCCGACCAAGTGATCCAACGACTGCGCGAGCTCTCCGTGCGGTTGGCGCGCGACCCGAGCGAACGGGTCGCGGCTGGCGAACGTCCGGCCGCGCAGCGGGCGATCCGAGAGGTCGAGGCGCGGACCGGGATCCGCCTTCTGCCGACTAAAGGCCGGAGCGGTCGACGATCACGCTGAGGCCGTTGCCCCCGCCCATGCACGCGGTGGCGAGGCCGAGCCGTGTCTTCGAGCGCACGAGCTCGTGGACCAGCGTCACGACGATCCGAGCCCCGCTCGCGCCGATCGGGTGACCGAGGGCGACCGCGCCGCCGTGGACGTTGAACTGCTCTTCGGTGAAGCCGAAGGTCCGCTGGACGGCGATCGACGCCGAGGCGAACGCCTCGTTGTGCTCGACCCGGTCGAAGTCCGAGGGCTTGTGCCCGGTCTTGGCAAGGTGCTTTCGAACGGTCGGGATCGGGGCCTCCATTACGTCGTCCGGGTGCACGCCGCACTCTCCGGTCGAGTGGACCCAGGCGAGCGGCTTCAGTCCGCGCGATTCGACCTCCTGCCGGCTGGCGAGGACCAGCGCGGCCGCCCCGTCGGAGATCTGCGAGGAGTTGCCCGCCGTCAGGACCCCGTTCGCGCCGAACGCTGTCCTTAGCTTGCCGAGCGCTTCGAGCGACGTGTCCGGTCGGGGGCATTCGTCCACCGCGAGCCCATGGCCACCGGGGGTCATCGAGACCGGCACGGGGACGACCTCCTGGGCGAACGAACCGTCGGTCATCGCCGCCACGGCCCGGCGGTTGCTGCGCAGCGCGAACGCGTCCACCTCGGCCCGGGTCAGGTGGAAGTGGCTGGCCACTCGCTCGCCGGTGAGGCCCATGATCTCGTGCTCTCCGTAGGCGTCCATCAGCCCGTCCCGTTGCATCGCGTCGTCCATCGTGTACGGACCGGGCTTGCTGCCCCACCGCAGCCGTCCCGGCAATAGGTGCGGCGCGTTCGACATGCTCTCCATCCCCCCGACCAGGACCCGGTCGAACTCGCCGGCGCGGATCACCGCGTAACCGAGGTTGAGCGCTTTCAGCCCCGACCCGCACACCATCGCGATGGTCGCGGCGCCCGAGCTGTCGGGGATGCCGACGCTGCGAAGAACCTGTCGGGCCGGGTTCTGGCCGACCCCGGCCTGGATACCGTTTCCGAACAGGACCTCGTCGATCTCCTCCGGGCGAAGGCCGGAACGCTCGATCGCCGCGCGAGCGGCGTGGGCGCCGAGCACCGGCGCGGGGAGGCTCCTGAGGGCGCCTCCGAACTTACCGATAGGGGTCCGGGTGGCCGAGAGAATGGCGACCGAGAGGTCGGAGGGAGCGCCCATGCGAAACCGACCGGGCGGGCGATTAAGAGGATGGCGCGTCCGCCGTGTCCGCGCGCCGGCCGGTCCGCCCTCGAGGGGCGCGCTAGTCCTCTTCGACCCGCGGGGCGAGCAGGTAGCGGCCCTCGCCGCGACCGGCGCCCATGGCGAACTCGATCTTGAGCGGGTACTCGTTGCCCACGTGCAGGGTCGTCTCCTCGGCAGAGATCGACTTCACCATCGCCGAGAAGAAGTCGAGCGGGTACATGCTCTTCACCGGCTCCTTCACGTCGAGACGCGTCAACGAGTCCTTCGGGATCCGAAGGTCGAGGCGGTCGGTGTCGCCCTCGGAATGCATCGTGAAGGCGTCCGGCTCGAGCGAGAGGGTGACGTGGTCGGTAAAGCTCTCGCTGCCGCGGATCCCCTGGCGCATGTCCTCGGTCTTCACGGTCACGCTGGCCGGAGGGCTCACGTTCGGAACCTTCGGGTCGGTGATCCCGGCAGGGTCCACGATCGCCATCTGACGGGTCAGGCGGCCCACCGCCGCGACCAGGCGGTTCTTTCCGTCGAACTGGAGGTCGATGACGTCCCCGGGCTTCGACAGTCGCAGGACCTCCTTCAGCTTCTCGACGTCCACGCCGATCTCGGTGGTCTCGCCCGTGAACTCCTCGAAGATACCCTTCTGCAGCTTGAGGACGAGCATGGCGACGTGCGAGGGGTCGACGGCCTTCGCCTCGAGGCCGTCCTTGGAGATGGTCAGCTTAACCTCGCTCACAAGCGTCGAGACGACCTCGACGACCTCGCGGAGGTTTTCCATCTTAATCCGGAGCTTGAACATCCCAAACCTCGGCGCGACACATCGGT
>DATJVA010000047.1:0-14975 GCA_035502015.1 Thermoplasmata archaeon
TTCTCTATCGAATGGACCCTGGCCGCAAGTTCTCCCGAACCGGCATCCGTTCTCCGAGCTCGGCGTTGTGCTAATCGGCCACGGTCATCTGCTGGTCGGGGACGAGCGACGATCCATCCGAGAGGGAGACTCCTTCTTCTTTCCCGGGGACGTTCTCCACGGAATTGAGGTGGACGAGAGCGGACCGCTCGTCTCGATCAATGTGACCCTGCCCCTGCTCACCGAGCTGTCCGGGCCCCGTTCTACGGAGGTCCTGGAACTGGCGAAAGGACTCACTCGGACTCACTGAGTGCACCGGGTGCTTCGGTGGTCCTTATCGTCGGGCCGACGCCAGGAACTGCCGAACTCTCCCTGGGGTGAACTCTTCCTCGCCCGAGAGCCGCGCACCGTCCGGTCGGACCAGAACGGGAAACCCCTCGGTCTCCCCGGGGGGCGTCTCGAGGACCTCGTGGAGCGCCGACGGCCGAGACACGTCGACCACGTGGACGGGGCAACCCACTCTTCGTGCGATGTCGAGGACGAGACGAACGCAGAACGCCTGTTGTCGAGGCAACTCGTCGGCCCCCGGAGGGGCCGGAGGGTGCGCGTCGCCCTTTTCGACGGAGCGACCGGTCGGAAGGACCATCGACTTAAGCCGACTCGTTATTGAGGTCGAATTGTACTCGAACGATGGGCCGGGCTCCGGAGCCTGGCTCCGAACGTACATCACCACCCCCTTCGGGTCCACGTCCCCGGCCATCGGAGCGGAAATGTGCAGCACGCCTTTGAGCTCTCGTCCTTGGGGTTTCTGCGGGAATCCGTCGCGGAGAAACGGAACGTGTGAGTTCGACACCCGTTCACCCCGAATCTACCGACTTCCTGGCCCGTGAGTCGCTTCCAGAGCTTCGGCAACGATTTCCCGTCGCCACCGACGCTTTACGTTTCGCCCTCGCTGCGAACCGCATGGGAGGGCTGAAGGGTGCCTTCGCCGACCACATTTCCACGGAGGGATTCGTGCGCGCATCCGCTGGGCCGTCTTGCTCGGAATGGCCGTCACCTCCACCGAGGCTGGTTACTTCGTTGTCAGTCCGGAGTTATCTACCTCAGGGGCCACTCGAGGCCCATCAGACCATGCCGCACTCGAAGGGACTTACGGGCCCGGCCTCGGAGACGAAGCGCGTGTTGGTGACCGGAGCCACGGGGCAGCAGGGCGGGGCCCTCGCTCGGATTCTCCTCCAGCGGGGACACCACGTCCGCGCGATGACCCGGAAACCCGACGGACCGGCCGCGGCGCAGCTCGCGCGAGCTGGGGCCGAGGTCGTTCGGGGTGACCTCGGCGACCGCAGCTCCGTCGAGAAGGCGGCGAACGGGGTCGATGTGGCTTTCATCGTCGCCACCCCCTACGAACGGGGCCCCGCTACGGAGACCGAGTGGGCGAGAACGGGCGTCGAAGCCGCGCATGCTGCCAAGGTCCCGTACATTGTCTACTCGTCGGTCAGCGACGCGGACCGGACGACCGGGATACCTCACTTCGACAGCAAGTTCGTGGTGGAAGAAGCCCTCAAGGCGCTCGGGACGGACTATTCGGTCGTGGCACCGGTGTTCTTCATGGAGAACTTCTTCTCCCCCTGGACGACCGCCGGATTCGCGAGCGGAGTGCTCGCGATGGGAGTCGCTCCGGATCGGAAGCTTCAGGTGATCTCGATTCCCGAGATCGCCGAGTTCACCACCCTCGCGATCGAACAACCCGGCTCCTTCCGGGGGAAGCGCATCAACATCGCTTCCGACGAGCTCACTCCACCGGAAATGGCCCAGCGTATCTCCGAAGCGGCGAAGTCAAGGCTCGCCTACGTTCCGATTCCTATCGAACAGTTGAGGACACAGAACGAGGACGCTGCGAAGATGTACGACTGGTTCAACCGCGTCGGCTACAGCGTCGACATCCCGAGGTTGAAGAAGGGGTATCCGCAGGTCCATTGGACCAACTTCCGCGAATGGTCCGCCCGGCAGGACTGGTCCAAGGTCTTTTCGGGGTCGGCCAAGCCCTGAAGCCCTCCACGATCCGGGCGTCGGACAACCCCGACTCTTCCTCGCCGCGGGGTTCGGAAGGTCGATGGCAGAGCGACCCAGTATGCGTCGTGATGGACTGCCGAGTCGACCGGCGACCTACTCGGGCACGGGTCCGAAAAACTCGAGCCAGTTTCCATCGGGGTCCCGAGTGTAGACGATGTTCTCGTGCTTCTCGCGGATCCGGGCCACGATCGGAAGCTTTCTCCGTCGCAGCTCGGCCTCCCACGCCTCGACGCTCGACACCCGGAACCCGAGATGGTCGAACTCGGAGCCTCGACGGTACGGCTCGTAGTACGGATTGGAACGCGGGTAGTAGTTGAGCTCGACTCGCTGAACGGCGCCCGGGAAGATCAGATGAACCCACTTTCCCCCGTGACCCATCTGGCCCCGGCGATGGACCCGGAACCCCATCCGCCGGTAAAATCGCAGGGACCGGCCCAGGTCACGGACCCGAAGTCCGCTGTAGACGTACTCCACCTTGACGCGCGCCACGGCGAAGACGAATCGGCGACCCGAGATAAACCCCTCCGCCGCTCGATGACCCGCGAGGCGTTGCCGAACCGCTGGGGGCGACTTCCCGGGCGACCTGATTAATAGATTCCCCAGCTCGGGAGGACATGCCGAGCGCGAAGCGAGCCCCGCCCAGGGTCATCGGGGACGTGTCGATCTATCCCATCGGGGCGGGGACGAGCCTCGGAGACCACGTCCGAGCCGCCTCGAAAGCGATGAAGACCGTGACCGGCGTCCGACTGGTTCCGGGTCCGATGTCCACCGCCGTGGAGGCGGGCAAGCTCGACGACATCTTTGTTGCCGTGAAGAGGGCCCACGCCGCCCTGCTCAAGATGGGAGCCCAGCGCGTGGCCATCATCCTTCGGATCGACCACCGGCTGGACAAACCCGAGACCCTCGAGTACAAGGTGAGCCGAATCAAGATTTGAAAGGGAAGAACATCAGAAGCGGGAGGCCGGGAGTTTCCGGAGAAAGGGGTTGACCGAAGCGCTCTACCTGGCGGACGCCTACCTTCGAGGGTTCGAAGCGACGGTGGCATCTGCCTCCCCCGAGGGGCTGCTGCTCGACCGGACCGCGTTCTATCCGACCGGTGGCGGCCAACCGTCCGACCGGGGTCTCCTCAAGCTCGCGGACGGCACCAGGGTCGACGTCGTCGAGGTCCGAAAGGCCCCAACGGGAATCCTCCACGAGCTCGGCCGGCCGGTCACGGTCCGCAGCGGTGACCGTGTTTCGGGGGAGATCGATTGGACCCGTCGGTTTGCGCACATGCGCTACCACACGGCGCTCCACATCCTGAGCGGTGTGGTCTACCGTCGGATCGGCACCGGGATCACGGGAAACCAGATCACCGCGGAGCGCGCGCGGATGGACTTCTCGATCCCGGATTTCGACCGGCCGCTGGCCGAAAAGCTGATCGAAGGAGTCAACGAGGTCGTCCGAGAACAACGGCCCGTTCGCGTGAGGTCGCTCCCTCGGTCGGAGGCGGAGAAGGACCCTACCCTCGTGCGAGTCGCCCAGGAGCTGATGCCGGACGTCGGCGTGGTCCGTCTGATCGACATCGAAGGGTTCGACGTGCAGGCGGACGGGGGGACGCACGTGGCGAACACTTCCGAGGTGGGCGTCGCACGTCTCGAGCGCATCGAGAACAAGGGAGCGCGCAACAAGCGCCTCTACCTCACGCTGGACCCGGCCGTATCGCCGTAGCCTCGGACCCGAATCTGCTCCGGGACGCCCGCGGGGCTGGAACGGCCCCGGCATTGGCGTGGCGCATCGGGTGTGGGGGGAACCGAGAGGCCCGTCACCCCCCGGCAGGCGCTGGTGGTGCCATTTCCGCGGTTCGCGCGGGCGATCGAGACCGTCTACTTCGGTAGAGGTATCGGCTTACCGTCCACCTCGGCCCGAGCGCCTGCCACGATCCCCCATCCGAAGAAGCTGGACGCGTTCTTGCCGCCCAGGTTACGGTTGCCGCCGACCGAAACCATCACCGCACCCGCTTCGATGTCCTCCAACTGCGGAGTGTTCTCAAGTTCCGGGTTGAGCCCGATCGCGAGGAACCCGGGTCGGTCGCGCCCGACCCCACCGGTTCGGAACCCCTGGTCGAACCGTTCTGATCCAGCTCCGAACTGCGAGCGGGTAAGTTTCCCTCCGGAGAACTCGAAGACCGGGTCCGTGGCGACTCCGTCCTCGTAGTAGCAGGTCCGGTTGCCCACCAGCGTGCCCTCGGCGACCTTCTCATCCAGCGAGACTCGAACGGCCCCCGCGGGGATGTTGGCGAGGAAGTCGAACGGGCGCTTCGGGTCCTGGATGACGGGGCGCCCAGTGTAGGCGTACACCCGTCGCTTCGCCAGCCCCAGCGTGAGGTCGGTCCCGTTCGGATGAGTGAGATGCAGTCGTTTCCCGTTCTGGAGCATCTTGACGATCGGTGCGGCGCGTCGGGCGAGGTCGACGGGGTCGACCATCGTGGCGGCGACGACCTGCTGCGTCCACTTCGTCTGGTCGACCCTGTACGCCTTCGCGAGCGTCGGATAAGGTCGCCGAAGCTCGAGGCGGGCCCCGCGAGTTCCGGCCTTTCGTGCGGTCGCGTACCAATCGGCGTTGAAACCAAAGAGCGAAGCGAGTTGCTTCGGTGGAAGGGCGTTCAGACGGACACGGTCCCCCGGCCCCCACATGTGGATGTAGACGTCGGTCTTCGAGAGCGCTGCCCGCTCGTGACTTCCGGTGGTACCGAGAATCTTCGCTTCGCCGTTCTCAACCGAATCCCAGTAGGCAGCCTCGTCCTCATGCAGGACGATCGGCGTCGCCTTGAGCCGTCGCGCCTCCCGGGCAAGGGCGACCGCGTACGAAAGGGTGTGGGGCCATGCCTCGATCGTGACGCGTTCTCCGGCCTTGACCTGGAGGTTCTTTCGCAGGATCGACCGGGCAAGCTTTGCGGGGGCCCCGTCCGAGGAAGTTTCGGCGACCATGGTGAGCCTACTGGCCGCCCCTACTTATGCGTCGACTCGTGGTCCCGGAGAGGTCATGAAACGCTCGTTCCCAAGCGGCCGGACGAAGTGCCACCGGGCAGAAGGGCACCGGAACCGTTCTTCTTCCGGAGAAATGCGACGTAGGGCATCCTATCGCCGATCACGGCGTGTCCGACCGTCTTGTCAATCTTTCGTGAGACGTCAGGCGCGCCGGCTCCTCTTCTGACCCTTCTGGGTGAGGATCGAGACGTCGGTCTGCGACGAAGCAAGCCGTGAATGGTTCGTGCGGACATTTGGCTTGGACCGAGACCCGGTGGGGATCTCGAACACCGGTTCGACCCCCCGGTTGATCGTGACCTCGTTGATGATGACCAACATCTCGAGGGCCATGTCGAGACTGCATGCGATGCGCTGGGAAGCCACGGCGGCGTGTCGGTCGTGGACCTGTCGCGCGATCTCCTGGCCGTACGCCGAGTCCGTCGGAATCCGCTCGGCAAGGTCGTTGAGGATGCCATTCGCCTCCACGATCGAAAGCTGCACGAAGGCCGCCATGGAACCGAAGAGCAACCGATCGAGCCGGAGGACCCTCGTCTCGAGCTCGCGCACCACCCCCGGAGCCTCCCGTCGAAGCGCCGGAAGCGCGGCCTGCAGGTCCGTGGAGATCCCGTATATCAGGTCGCCCACCACCTCGAGGACCTTGGCCACCATCCGGTCGCCGATCTGGTAGTGATGGCTTTCGACGTCGATGCTGCGGGCGATCCGTGGGTCGTCCGAGGAGAGAAGGAGCTGCCGGACCATCAGGATGTAGAACCGGTCCACCTCCTGTTCGATATCGCCGACCACCAAGAGCCGTCGGACCTCGCCTCCGGCGAGCGCGGCCGCGCAGGCCGACAGCTCCGCCCGGAGCATCTGGACAACGCGATGGAGGAGGTGGGGCAGCTCGTGCTTGCCTGGGTCGACGAAGTTCTGGACCTCAACGCTACCGGCCGTGTCGCCGACCACCGTCATCCCGAGGAGGCGGTCGGCCGCGCGGCGGACTTCGGCACGTTGGTCAGCGGAGAGACCGTCCCGACCGGTGATCAGCACCTGGTCCTGGCCCGTGATGTAGCTTCCGACCAATAGACGCCCGAGAAGGTTGGGCGGCGCCCCGGTGACATCGATGCGGAGCAGGCGCTGGGGGCGGCCGTTCGGAAGCCCCGGCTCGAGCCTTCCCTCTCCAAGCTCATGGACGGACAGGTGGGAAATAGGCGGGTCGGCCGACGCGCTGCTGTCCCCAGCGACGGCGACCTTGGCCGACCCGCGGCGGCTCATGGGTTTCTACTGCTCCTTCGTTCGGTCGGGTTTACCTCTTTCTCTACGGGGCCGACATGAGGTGTCCCGGGACGGTCGCCAGCAAGTAGGCGAACGCCGCGTAGGCCGCGAGGCCAACAATCCCGAGGAAGACCCAGGTGTAGGCGCTGACGTAGACCGGGAGGTGGAACTTAGCGCGGACGGTCGGTGTCGCATCCGCCTGCGGAGGAGCCATTCCGGGGACGACCGGCTGGACCGCGCGGCTCGCGCCCTGAATGCTCGGGCGGGCGCGGGGCGTCGCATAGCTCGAGCCGAACACGAAGGCGGTTCCGTCCGGGTGGGCAAGGAAGTGGTCCGTCATGACGGTCGCCGGGAAGGAGAAGACCCCCACACCACCGAACGCGAGGTAGAGGAGGAACGTCTCGAGCGGCTCCTTCGTCATGTGGAGGATGTAGCCGTTCCATCCGTAGCCCATCGTGATGGCACCCGCTACGAGGGCAAACATCCCGGCGTAGGCGAGCTTCAGGTTGAGCGCCATCGTGACCGCGAGGACCACGAGGGTGAGCCCGAAGAGGAGGTAGACGTCCGTGAAGAAGATGTTGTAGGCGGCCATCGTCGCCGGGAACGGCCAGGTCGTTTCGGCCCATACGGCGAGCGCTGTCGCGATCAAGCCGACCGCGCCGATCGGGACCGCTCCCGACCGTAGGGCGTTGGTCACTCCGGCCGCGTCGTTGCGATACATCGCGAAGAACGCGGAGACTCCGACATACCCCACCATCACGGCCGCGATCAGAAGGAGGGCCTCCTGGAACGCGAGGAAGTCGATGAACGCCATCGTTACCACTTCCCCGTGGTCGAGCTGTCGGCGGGAGACGAGACACTCTTCCGGTCCTGCTCACGCCGCATCCGCTCCGGCATCCGCACCTTTCGCCGCCAGTCTGCTCGCTCGAACACCCGAACTCCTTCGCTTAGTCGCATGGGTCGCCTCTGGGTGGGGCATGGGGGCAGGGTGTGATGCGGGTACGGTCCCGGCGGTAAGGAGAGTAAGGAGACCGAACGGGGCGGCTCGTGTCGCCCCGGCTTCCATACCCTGAGTTAAAGAGGCGAAGGGAATCCGCCTTTGATGGCCCGGGCGCGAAAGGAGGCGAAGGAACCGGCGCCCGAATCCGGCTTCACCCGCCGGGTCCAGCGGACGGGCTCGTCTTCGCTCGCGATCACTCTCCCGAAGGCATGGACCGACTCGATGAACCTCGACACGGGGGATACCCTAAGGTTCCGGGATCTCGGTGGAGGGCGCCTCGAAATCAGTCCGGCGAACGTCGAGGTGCCGGCGGACCGACGGCAGAAGCTTCTTCGGATCGACGCTACGGATGCCCCACCCAAGCTGATCGCCCGACTGCTCATCGGTGCGTACATCACCGGACAGGACCAGATCGTGGTCTCCTCGGCCGAGGGCCTCACCGCGAAGCAGCGCGAGGAGATCCGGCGGACCGTCTCGCATGTTCTCGGGATGACCGTCGTCGAGGAGGAGTCCGGGGCCGTGGAGGTCCAGAACTTCGTGGACCCGGGTCGGTACCAGTTCCACCGGCTGCTCGGTCAGGTGGTTCGAATGTTGCGGGCGGAGCTCGCGACCTGCCGGTCGGTGCTCGCCAGCGGCGACCGGTCGGTCCTCCAGCAGCTCGGCCCGATGGAGGATGAGGTCGACCGGTTCTATCTGCTGATGGCCCGCCAACTGCTGCTCTCTTCGGACGACTTCCAGATCGCGCGCGACATCGGTGTCGAGAGTCACCACTTCCAGATCGGTTCGCGTCTCCTCGCGAAGGCACTGGAGGTCTCGGGCGACCTCATCTCGGAGGTAGGCAACGAGCTTCGCGAGAACCTGCCCGGGCTCCGTAAAGTGCCGGCGCCTGCGCTCGCCGACCTGGTCTCGTTGATGAGCCGGGTCGACGAGCTGCTGGGCCGTACCATGGACTCCTTCACTCGCCTCTCCGTGGTGGATGCGAACGCGGTGCTGGACGAGATCTCGGAGTCCCTTCCGACGGACAACTCGCTCGGCGACTCGCTCGCCCGCCACATCACGAACCGGCGGATCGCGGTGGCCGCCCAGAGGATCGTGTCGAACCTCTTGATGACGATCGAGATGCTCGTGATCATCAACGAAGTGACGATCAATCGAAGCGTGGAACCCGAGACGGTCGCGAAGACGAATCGGCAGGTCGGCATGCATTCCCGCCCGAAGGACGAGTGACCGGGTCGCCCCGCACGTACGCTCCGGAGACGCGCGGGACAGCATCGCTCGAGGCCGGTCCGGCCCGTTCAAGGGCCGGGTCACCAGATCCGGACCTGCGGGACCGTGGCCCTCGACCGGGTTCCGGCGGTCTGCGGGAACGCCTCGAAGAACGCCGGTAGGTGAAGGAGCGGGACGACTCCCCGGAACATGGCGGGCGCGTGGGGGTCGATCGTGATGCGGCGGCGGATCTCCTCCTCCCTCCAGTTCGCCCGCCACGACTGGGCCCACGAAAGACAGAACCGCTGTTCCGGCGAGAACCCGTCGACCGTTCTCCGGTGCGACGGCTCGGCCGCGAGTCGCCTCTCGAGGGCTTCGAAGGCGATGCTCACGCCACCGATGTCCGCGATGTTCTCCCCGAGAGTGAGCTTCCCGTTCACGCGGAGACCCGGGAGTACCTCGAGCTCGGAGTACTCCTTCTCGACCTCCGCGGCCCGCAGCTCGAATTCGCGCGCGTCGGTCTCGCTCCACCAGTCCGAAACGTTCCCGTCGGCGTCGAACTTCCGGCCCTGGTCGTCGAACCCGTGGGTGATCTCGTGTCCGATCACCGCGCCGATCGACCCGTAGTTCACGGCGTCATCCTGGGCAACGTCGAAGAACGGCGGTTGGAGTATGCCGGCCGGGAAGACGATGTGCAGCTGCTGTGGCTCGTGGTAGGCGTCCACCGTGGGCGGCGTCATGAGCCACTCCTCCCGGTCCACCGGACCACCGATCCGCTCCATCTGACGACGGACCTCGAACGACCGGGCCCGGAGGCAGTTGAGCGCGTACTCGTCCCTTCGGAGGAGCACTGAGGAGTAGTCGCGGAATCGGGTGGGGCTTCCGATCATGGGCGAGAACCGGGCGAACTTCGCGAGCGCCCTCGTGCGGGTCTCCTCGGTCATCCAATCGAGGCGCGTCAACCGGTCCCGGAACACCGCCATGAGGTCCGCCACCAGGACCTCCATCCGGTGCCGTGCCTCGGGCGGGAAGTACCGTTCGATGTACAGCCGGCCGAGCGCTTCGCCGATGCATTCGTCCGTGGCCGCGATCGCGCGCTCCCAGTCCGGCTCCGGTTCGGACTGACCCAGCAACGTTCGGTGAAAGAACGCGAAGTCCTCCTGGTCGGCGGCCGTGTGCAGCGTCGGAGCGGCACGATGGAGCACGTTCCATCGAAGGTAGGTCTTCCAGTCGGTGAGCCGTTCCGGCGCAAGCAGTTTCTCGAGGGCCTCGAAGTACTCCGGCTGCCCCACCACGACGTATCCTGCGATGCCCGCCTTGCGAGCGTCCAGGTAGCGTGACCAAGGGACCGACGGGTATCGGGAGAGAAGCTCGTCGAGCGAGAATCGGTGATAGTTCTTCTCCACATCGCGGAGGTCGGTCCGGGAGCGACTGGCCCGGGCGAGCTGGTCTTCCAGTGCGAGGACGGTGGCGGCGTCGCGCTGCGCCTCGGCCGCGCCCTCACCCGAGAGCGCGAACATTCGCGCCACATGACGCTCGAACTCGGCTCGCGTCTTCGTGAACGAGTCGGCGATGTAGTACTCTCGGTCCGGCAGCGATAGCCCGCCCTGGTAGAGGTAGAAGGCGTACGTCGAGCTGTGCTTCAGGTCGGAGTCGACCGCGGGTGCGAACATACCGGCCACGCCGGTATCGTGAAGTTCCGCGAGGACGCTCATCAGCTCGTTCGTGTTCGATATCCCGTCGACCCGGGCGAGCGGGCCCGACAGTGGTCCGAACGCCCGTTCGTCCCGCCGGGCCCGGTCGAGGGCGGCCGCATAGAACGTGCCGACCTCTCGCGCCTCGTTGGACGGAGAGGCGGAAGACTCCATGGCCCCCTCGGCGATCGACCGCAACTGACGTCGGTTGCGACGCCGTAGCTCCGAGAAGGTGCTCCACAGGGATTGATCGAGCGGGACCGGATTGCTGCGTCGCCAGTTCCCGGTAGCGAACTCGTAGAAGTCGCGGCCGGGGTCGACCGAGCGATCGAGATAGTCGACCGAGAACCCGATCGGACGATCGTCTTGGGAGGCGGCCATGGTCGCACCTACCGATTTCGCGCATCGGGAGAGCGGCCCGGGTATAAGCCTCCTTTAGCCGCAGGATGCCCCCACCCCGATTCGAACCGGGTTCGGGCGCGCAAACCCCTTACGTGTCCACCTCAAGGTTTTTGGACCGGAACCCCGGACGACGGTTCCGAACCCATGAGCGAGGAAACGGAAGCTCCGCGATTCCGCGAACATCTGCACGAGATGCGAGAAGCGTTGGCCGGTATCGGCAAGGACGTCAAGACGGACGTGGCCGACGCGCCCCATGTCGCGCGGGAAGGTGCGAAGAACGCCATGGCCCGGGCGGCCGGAGTCCGTCGCACTCCGATGCGCGAGTGGAGCGAGCCGGACAAGCCGTAGAAGTGCCCCCCCCACCGAGGCTTCGGATCGAGGCCCCCGGGGGGTCACAACTCCCGGGGGCTCCTCGAGCTCAACGAAGAGACCTCGGGCTCACGTCGGCGGCCGGTGAACCTTTCGGTCGAAGTTCAACTTCAGCGCGACGATGGTCAGGGCCAACGCCAACGTCACTCCGTTGGCAAGGATGACCGGTAACGAGTCGATCAGAAGGCCGTAGACCAGCCACACGACCGTCCCGAGAGAGAATACCAGGAACGTGGTCAGGGAGATGTCCTGGGCGCTTTGGAGTCGCCAGACGCGGAGCACTTGCGGGACGAATGCCCCCGTCGTGCAAATCGCCGCGACATAGCCGACGAGGGTAGCCAGCGAATCCGAGGGGATCATCCGACGAGTTCGAGGACCCGGTGGGGAAGAGCCTGTCGGCGGGTCGGCTGTTCCGAAGGCCGATCGACCCGGCCGAAATCGACGCACGGCCGGAACCGGCCGCGGGGGTCCGGGCGATTGCCCCGGCCCGCTCGCATCCGGCCCCCAAACCCTCTCTCACTTTCGAACAAGAGATTAACCGGAAAGCGTACCGCAGGTCATGCGCGTGGACCCGCGTCTGCGAAGATGGTTGACCGGACCGGCCTCGGACCCGAGCGTCCGATGGCGGTACTGGACCGAAGTGGAAGGCTGTTCTCCCCGAGACCCGCGAGCGCGGACAGCCCAGCGGGCCATCGGCCGGACCGGATGGGCCGCCAAGCTCCTGGCGAACCAGTTCCCGGACGGCCATTGGGTCACTCCGGGGACGACGGGCCCCGAGCTGTATCGTCCGAAGTACATCGCCACGAACTGGAGGGCCATCGTCCTCTCCGACCTCGGCATGGACGGCCGCGACCCCCGCATTCGTCGCATGGCGGAGCTGATCCTGAAGCGCTGGAGCGCCCGGGGCGGCGACCTCACCGGGTCCTCCGGCGAGGTCTGTGTCACCGGAAACGCCGTCCGGACGCTCGTCCGGTTCGGCTTCATCGACCACCCCGCCGTTCAACGGTCCATCGATTGGATCGTCCGAACGCAGAAGCCGGACGGGGGCTGGCACTGCTTTCCGTCCCGGACCGGAACGCTCGATGGCTGGGAAGGACTCGCAGCCTTCGCCGAGATACCGGAGCGGTCCCAGAACCAATCGGTTCGGCGGGCGATCGAACGGGGCGCTGAGTTCTACCTGGGACGTCACTTGATGGACGAAGGTCGGGGCCGGTACCCGCCGTGGTACCGGATCCACTACCCCAACCACTACTACTACGACGTGCTCGTCGGCCTCCGCATCCTGAGCCGCCTCGGATACGCTTCCGACCCCCGGATGGCCCGGGCCCTTCGATGGCTCCGCGGCAAGCGGCGGACCGACGGGACCTGGATGCTCGACGCCGACCACCCCGACCTCGACCCCGGGCACGGAGGGTATCGCGTCGCTGGACCGATCTATCCGCTGCGACTGGAGCCACCGAACGAGCCGAGCCGATGGGCGACGGTGGAAGCGCTGAGCGTCTTGACCCGGGCCGGCGAAGCGTGATCGACCCGCCCTCGCCACGACGCTCCGACCCGATGGACGTTGGTCCACGGGGCGATTCCACAAGACCCCCGCCCTCCGATGAGGGTCTTCCCCCGTTGGCCCGGATGGGTCGCTTCAGTCAATCGGCAGACCGTTGAGCGAGAGGAGGCGACCCACGGGATACTCACCGACTCGGTTGGCCGCGCCCCACGGCGAGCGAACGTAGAAGAAGTCGAGACGCGCCCGTGGGTCGCCCGCGAACGCCGGGTCGGCCTTGAGCCGACGATCGAACTCCGCTTTGACTTCCGGGTCCTCGGCCAGCGTCTCGCGGGCGAGTTTCTCGAGCACGTACGCCTCCCCCGACTCCTTCTGCTCGAAAATGGGCGCGAAGAAACCCCATCGGAGGGCAGAGTCCGGAGCCTCGGGTTCGAGCCAGTGGATCGCGACTTTCGAGAGCCTCTGGTTGAGCGAGACCACGACCGACCCGCTCGGGAACGTCGAGGTCTCCGTCCTTCGCTCGCAGGCGCCGAACTGGCCCATCTCGCGCTCGACGTTGCCCCCGCGTATGATGGGGAAGCGGCCCTCGAACGGTCGCTCGGGCCATCGCATCCCCGAACAAAGGTACCGCTCGACCGGGCCCGTCCAGGGGGCGGTCGTTCGGCGGATGTCGACGCCGTGCACCTCCAGCACATCGATCACCTGTACCCACTGCGGAGGCACGATGTACCCCGCGGGGGGTGGGACCGAGACCGCCACGCGCGCGTCCGCTTCGACGGGAATCGTGGCCTCCCAGGGCTCCTTGCGGTAATGGACCGCCACCGACCCAGAGACGTCGCTCGGGACCCGGGTGAACGCGTAGCCTCGGAACTCAACGGAGGTGGTCGTCCCGGACCCCTCCAGAACCAGAGGGAAAGGAGCATTGGGAGGAGTGGTCGACCCGAGTTGCGCCGCCGCTCGGTCGGCCTCGCGGTTCAGGGCGACCAGCTTCGCGGCGTCCTGGTTGAGCAGCTCCAGGAGGGAGCGCATGAGCTCGTAGTCACCGGTGACACGCGTCCGGTAGTCCTTGAGCATGTGAAGCTCCACCAGAAGACCGGGTCGGTTCTCGAGGATCATCTGCCCGGTCGAGAACCGCGGCGGGTTCTCGGTGAAGGCGAGTCCCTTCGATGGGTCGGTGTCGTCCTTCAGGAAGACCGCGCCGGGAAACGTGAGGTGGCCGGACTCGTTCACCTGTCGCACCAGTTCCGGGGTGATCGCGCTGCGGATCCATTCGGCGGTCGGCGGAAAGACGTCCAGCGACGCGTCAAGGGCAAAGGTCACGTCGTACTGAAAATCGGCACCGTCCGTCACGTGGTTGTCCACGAAAAAATCCGGGCGCCAGCGCCGGAACATCCGATGGAACGCACGGGTCTCGGGCGCGTCCGCTTTCATGTAGTCGCGGTTCAGGTTGAGGTTGGTCGCGTTCGCGCGCCAGCCGAAGGTCTCGGGGCCGTTCTGGTTGATCCGCCCGTACGGGGACCGCCGCTCGTGTCCGTCGATGTTGTAGACCGGAATGAAGAGGAGCACGACGCGCTCCAGCAAATGCGAAAGTTCCCTCTCGCGGAGGATGTCCCGGAGCAGGGCGAGACATGCATCCTTCCCGTCCATCTCGCCGGCGTGGATTGCATTCTGGACCAGGAGCACCACCCGGCCCGACCGGTGGATCTCCTCGGGGTCAAACACGCCGTCCTTCGAGGCGATGACCAGCTTCAGGTCACGACCTTCCCCGGTCCGTCCAAAGCTCTCGATTCGCACCGTCCCGGGGTGGCTTGCCGCGATTCGTTCGAGATAGGCGACCGTTTCCGCGTAGTCCGGTGTGGTTCGGTAGTCGCTCAGCTCGGCGGGGGTCCTCCAATCCACGCCCGTGTCCGTCGACGGGCGACGGGATTCGTCGGATTCCATGAGTTACCTCCTCACCAAGAGCTGGGTTCCGCGCTACGAATCACGGCTCTGAGCCGAACGTCTCCTAAAAGGTCTCGGCACACTGGGCGAGGACCATTCGCGATGCGCCGAACGGCGGCAATCCCACCGCCGAGCACGACCGCGCTCACGGAGCGGAGGTGCTCTTGGGCGTCACGCTTGGTCTCAGCCTGATCGAGTCGAACCTCTGCCCGCGTATGGCCCAGTATAGGGCGGCGGGTGCGCGTCGGTGGGGCCGCGAGCATTCCCTAAAGCACGGTTCGCCCGCTTGGCACTCGCCTCGGAGCACGGCACGGCTTGTCCATGGTCGCAGGGGCGTCGAGTCGGTGGACGGAGCGGACCGCACACCTTCGGGAACGGGCGAGCTTTCAAACGGTCGGGAATTCACCCCGAGCCGGGACCTGTCCGCCGCGCCCATGACCGACCGATTCGACGTCGCGATCCTCGGGACGGGGCTGTTTGGGGCGTCCCTCGCCTTCCACCTCTCCCAGACTCAATCCGTGCGAGTGCTG
>DATJVA010000048.1:0-9371 GCA_035502015.1 Thermoplasmata archaeon
GAGCGCGATGGAGGAGCAGACGTCCGCCGAACGCCAGCGGCGGGCCGCGGTGCTCCGCGCCGACGGGGAGAAGCGGAGCGCCATCCTCGTGGCGGAAGGGCAGAAGCGGTCCCGTATCCTCCAGGCGGAAGGGGTCCGTCAGTCTCAGATCCTCGAGGCGGAAGGTGCTCGGGTCGCGACGATCCTCGAGGCCCAAGGAGAAGCGCAGCGTCTGCGGATCCTCTCGCTCGGAGCGACCGTCCTCGACTCGAAGGCGCTCACGGTCCTGTCGCTCGACACGGTGACGAACGTCGGCAACGGACAGGCGACGAAGATCCTGTTCCCGTTCGAGTTCTCCCGCCTCGTGGAGGGTGCCTCCGAGTACCTCGGGTCCGGCCGTCAGGTCCCCGACCGCAATGTCAACACGCTCGACGACCTCGAGAAGCGGATCGGTTCGATGGACGACATCCTCGGCCCCATCCCGAAGCAGGAGGAGCTCCTGACCGAGATCAAGACGATCGAGGACGAGATCAAGGCCGAATCGGACGAGTCCTCGTCGCTCGTCTCCCCGTTCTCCAAGGCGTCGAAGGCGGGAATGGCTCCCGACCTCCCTCCGGCCGACGCGATCGCCCCGCCTCCTCCGAGCCGCCCGACGCCCGCCGGCGCCGCCACACCGAGCGGAACGGCCGAGACGCCGGGCACGGCGATGCCACCGGGCCCCTCGCCGGACGATGGGCGGGGCATGGCGCGGCGGCGCCCCCGCAGCAACGGGACTACCGACCCCTGAGAACCTCACCCCCTCGGGGCGAGGGTCTATGCCCTCGGGTCCGTGCTCGACGGCCGCGCTCGAGCGGGTCCGTTCGGTCTATATGCCCGGAGAGGCCCTGCCGGTCCGCAGGTCCCGATGTCGACCGTACTGACCGAGCGAACCGCCGGTGTACTGACGATCACGATCAACCGACCGGAGAGGTTGAACGCGCTCGACGTGGCCACGATGGTGGAACTGCGGACCGCCCTCCAGGCCGCGACCGTCGCCACCGGTGTCCGGGCCGTCCTGCTGACCGGAGCCGGCTCGGCGTTCTGCGCCGGAGGGGACGTGTCGGTGATGGAGGAGCACCGGGCGAAAGGAACGCTTCCGGACCTCTTTCATCGCCTGACCGCCGAACAGGAGCACATGGTCCGTGAGATCCTGGGGATGCCGAAACCGGTCGTCGCGGCCCTCCCCGGGGTCGCGGCCGGGGGCGGTCTTTCGCTCGCCCTCGCGGCCGACTGGAGGATCGCGAGCGACTCGGCGGTCCTCGTCCCGGCGTTCCTGCAGCTCGGAACGGTGCCCGACGGTGGGCTCTCGTACTTCCTGCCGCACTACCTCGGCATCGGTGCCGCACAGGAGCTGATCTTCTCGAACGCGCGCATCCCCGCCGCGCGGGCGCGCGAGATGGGACTCGTCCATGAAGTGGTGCCGGCCTCCGAGCTCGCGGGCCGAGCTCGGGCACGGGCGGAGGAGCTCGCGGAGGGTCCGACGCAGGCGTACGGTTGGGCGAAGCGGCTCATGGTCTCCGCGTTCAGCGAGAGCGTCGAGACGCAGATGGCGCTCGAGCGGCGCGGTGCTGTGGCGGCAGCCCGCGGTGCCGAGCTGCCCGAAGGGATCCGCGCCTTCCGCGAGAAGCGGAAACCGAACTTCCCTTCAGCGTGATGCCGGTGGGCCCCGGTCGGACTATGATGGAGCACGCCGCTCCCATGGCCGGCTGAGCTTCTCCTCGAGCCGCCGCTTCACCGCCGGCCACTCCGACGCCAGGATGCTGTAGTAGAGCGAGGTCCGGTAGAATCCCCCCTGGACCAGATGCGCCTCTCGCAACGCCCCTTCCGGCAGCGCGCCGAGGCGCTCGATCGCCACCCGGGACCGGTCGTTGCGCGAGTCCGTCTTCAATTGGAGGCGATGGACCCCTTCCTCCTCGAACGCATAGCGGAGCGTGAGCCACTTCGCCTCGGTGTTCAGCGGCGTTCGCCAGTATCGGGAGTCGATCCAAGTGCCGAGCTCCGCCATCCGGTTCGGCCGGTCGATGTCCAGGTACCGGATCACTCCGACCGGGGTCCGCTCGGGAAGGAGCAGCATCGTGAGCGGGAGCACCTCGCCGGCGGACTGCTTCGCGAGCAGCTGGTCGACGAACGTCTCCATCTCGACCATCGACGGCGGATGCCCGGGACCGATCCTCAGGAGCTTCCATACCTCGGGGTCTCGCCCGGCGACCACGAGGCCGGGGGCGTGCGACTTCTCAAGCGACACCAGCTCGAGGTACCTCCCGCGCAAGGTGAGCGGCGGGTGGAACCCGTTACCGGTCATCGGGACCCTCCGGGGGTCGTCCACCGACCGTCGGGCGGTGGCGAGGTGGACGAGCCCTTCCACTCCCGCGCGAGCATCGACTCGAGACCGTCCTTCACCCGCGGCCACTCCGAGGCGAGGACCCCGAACACCACGGAGGTCCGGTAGGTGCCATCCGCGCGCAGCTTGTCGTCCCGGAACGTCGCCTCCCGAGTGGCGCCGAGCCGCGCGATCGCCCTCTGCGAGCGCTCGTTGTTAAGGTCCGTCCGAAGGCTCACGCGGTGCACCCGACCGACCTCGAACGCGTAACGGAAGAGGAGGAACTTCGACTCGGTGTTGACGGGCGTCCTCCAGAGGGCCGAATCGAGCCACGTCCCCCCGACCTCGACCGAATGGTTGACATGGTCGATGTGCAGGAATCCCGTCATTCCAATCGGCCGGCTGTCGGCGCGCCAAAGCGTGACGAACGGGAGGCCGGTCCCGACGCGCTGCCCTTCGAGCCGCAACGCGATCAGAGCGCGCATCTCCTCGAGCGTCTCTCCCGGGCTGTTCAATAGGTATCTCCGAACCTCGGGGTCCCTCGCGGCGTCCCGCAACGCCGGGGCGTACGAAAGGTCGAGCGGTGCGAGCTGGACCCACCGCCCCGTGAGCGTGAGCGGCGCTCGAAAGCCTTCCATTCCTGACCGTCCGGTTTGAGCGGCGCAGACGCTTAACCCCGGCGATGGCCCGGGCGCACACAGGCGGCCAGCGCCGCCCTTCCTACGCCGTCGGCCGGTTGGCGTTAAATAACGTCAAAGGGTCTGAGTTTCGCGTCGCTCTACAGGAGGGCGAACTGATGGACGCCGGGGTCACCACGTTCCTCGTTTTTGCGGTCATCGCGACGGCGTTCGCGGTGGGCTCTCTGGTCGCGAACAAGGTCATCGGCGCCCGGCGACGAAGCTCGTACCTGCAGTTGACCACGTACGAGTGCGGCGAGGAGCCCGAAGGGGAGGCCCAGATCGACTTTCCCACCCAACACTATACGTTCGCGATCGTGTTCGTCGCGGTCGACGTACTCGGGTTCATCCTCGCGCTCTGGGGCCTCACGTTCCGGGGCGTCAACTCGGCATGGTTCCCGGTCTTCATCGCCGTCGCCTTCACGGGGCTTGCGATCACGGGAATCTACTACGCGCTGAGCGGCGAGAAGAGGTGGGTCGTTTGACGACCCCGGCCGCGCGGACATCAGTGGTCGGCGGGACGGCCCCCCCTCCCAGCGACCCTTCGCTCGGTGTCGAGCTTCCGATGGCATCCCAACCGGCCGTGCCGTTCGTCGAGATCGAGGCGCTCCGTGTGAAGGAGTTCATCCCCGCCGCGAAGGAGGCGTTGGGGTCCCTCATCACCGAGCAAGGTCAGGCGAAGGTGATCCGACCGATGTTCAATTGGGCCGGGCGGAACTCCCTTTTCCCCCTGCACTGGGGACTCGCCTGCTGCGCGATCGAGTTCGCCTCCGCGTTCGGTGCGCGGTGGGACGCGGAACGGTTCGGGGTCGTCGCCCGGTCCTCTCCGCGCCAGGCGGACCTGATGATCGTCAACGGAACGGTCACCTGGAAGGTCGCGCACAAGCTGATCACGCTCTACGAGCAGATGGCGGAGCCGAAGTGGGTGATCGCGATGGGGAACTGCGCCACGGGAGGAGGGCCGTTCCGGACAGCCTACTCGGTGGTCCCTGGGGTCGACAAGTTGGTCCCCGTCGACGTCTACATCGCGGGGTGCCCTCCCCGCCCCGAGGCGATGCTGGACGGGATTCTGAAGCTGGAACAGCTCATTCGGGAGCGTAAGGAATAGGCGGTCCGGCCGCCGGGGCATCTAAGGAGGTCAACGATGCAACCGGACGAACTCGCACGGCTCCTCGGTCCCAAGCTCGGCAAGAATCTCGTGGCCGTTGAACCGTTCGAGGGGATGGCGGGCCGGGTCCGGTTCCGGCGCGATGGGGCCCTCGACCTGTTCCATGCCGTCCGGGACGACCTCGAGTTCGCCCATCTCTCGATGGTCGGGGGGATCGACTGGGTCGACCACCGTGAGGTGTTCTACGTGGCCTGGTCGGACGTGCACCGAGAGTACCTCCTCCTCTCCGTCGACCTCCCCGCGGACGACCCGCACATCGAGACCGCGTCGGCCGTATGGCCGAGCGCGAACTGGCACGAGCGCGAGACGTGGGAGCTCGTGGGCATCTCGTTCGACCACCATCCGGACCTCCGCCACCTCCTCACGCCAGACGGGTACGCGTTCCATCCGCTGCTGCGCTCCTTCAAGATCCACGAACCCGAGGAGCTGGAGGTGAAGTCGCGCCATGTCTGAGATGTGGATCAACATGGGGCCCCAGCACCCCATGACCCACGGTCTCTGGAACCTGCGCGTTCGGATCGACGGCGAGCTCGTCGTGGACGCCGACCCCGAGATGGGGTACCTCCACCGGGGGATCGAGAAGATCAGCGAGGACCGCCACTACAACGAGGTCGTCACGTTGATGGACCGGACGTGCTACGTCGCCGGCCTCAACTGGGAGCACCTCTACATCCTCGCCTCCGAGCAGGCGCTCCACATCACGCCGCCCGAGCGGGCCGAGTACATCCGGATGATGTGCGCGGAGTTCCAGCGGATCGGCTCCCACGTCATGTGGTACGCCGCGTTCGTCGCGGACATCGGCCTTCTGAGCCCGATGCTCTACGGGTTCCGCGACCGGGACCTGGTGCTCGACCTCTTCCAGAGCTTCACCGGCGCCCGCATGACGTACGAGTACATGCGGGTCGGCGGGGTCCGAAACGACCTTCCTCCCGGGTTCACCGACCAGGCTCGCAAGGTCCTCGACTGGCTCATGGACCGGTTCCGCGACTACGACCAGCTCTGCCTCGGCTCCGCCATCTTCCACAAACGGTGCGACAACCTCGGCGTCCTGAAGGCGAACGACTGCATCGCCCTCGGCGTGACCGGCCCGCCGCTCCGGTCCGCGGGCTTGAAGCGGGACCTGCGGAAGGACCGGCCCTACTCGCGCTACAAGGAGGTCGACTTCGACGTTGCGGTGGCGGACGGGGCGGATGTCACTGGGCGGTACCTGGTCCGGCTCGAGGAGATGCGTCAGTCCGTGCGGATCCTCCGCCAGGTCCTCGACTGGCTCGACCACCACCCCGGACCCGTGATGGCGGACCACCTTCCACGTTGGTTGGGGGCGCCATACGCTCCCGTCGGGCGGGAGGGCTACGTCCTGAAGCGCAACTACCCGAAGGGGGTCGGATTCTCCTCGATCGAGGAGCCCCACGGCGAGGCTCAGGCGTACGTGGTCAACGAGGGGTCCGAGCGTCCGTACCGCGTGAAGTTCCGTTCGCCGGTGTTCGCGAACCTGAGCGCGTCCCGCAACTTCCTGGTCGGTTATCGTGTGGCGGACATCCCACCGATCATGGGCAGCATCGACCCGTGCATCGGTGAGGTGGACCGGTAGGGGAAGGGGGACGATGTCGCAAGCGACGCTCTACTCGGTCTCCTTCGACATCTCGAGCGCGATCGCCGGGGCGCTCGGGTCGGTCCTTCCGAGCGGGGCACGGGCGGTCGTGACGAGCTCGGGCGTGGAGACCGGCTTTGCGGTCCTGATCTTCGGCGTCAACATCCTCGCGGCGACCATGCTCAACACGATCCTTCTGATCTGGTGGGAGCGCAAGCTCCTCGGTCGGTTCATGGACCGGCGCGGCGCGATGCACGTGGGGTTCGCGGGCCTCTTACAGAACTTCGCGGACGGCTTCAAGCTGTTTCGGAAGGACACGGTCAAGCCCCGGGACGCGGATGGCCTCGGCTTCTACTTCGGACCGACCGCGTACATGATCACGTCGCTCGTGATCTTCGGAGTTCTCCCGATCTCCTCGGGATGGGACACGGGCGCGCTGCCCCTCACGCTTCTCCTCGCCCTCGCGATCTTCTCCTTCGCACCCCTCTTCATCTTCGTCAGCGCCTGGTCGAGCAACAACAAGTACTCGCTGATGGGCGGGATGCGGTCCGCGGCCCAGATGATCGCCTACGAGGTCCCGCTCCTCCTCGCCGTGGTGGCGGTCGTCATCGTCGCCGGCAGCTTCGACCTCAACACGATCGTCTACGAACAACAGAACTACTGGTTCTGGGGACCGCTCGTGGTCGCGCTGATCGTCTTCGTCGCCGCGATGCTCGCGGAGATGGAGCGGATCCCGTTCGACCTACCCGAGGCCGAGGCGGAGCTCGTCGAGGGCTGGAACACCGAGTACGGCGGGATGTTCTTCGCGTTCTTCATGTTCACCGACTACCTGCGCGCGCTCGTCGGCAGCGTGCTCGTTGTCCTCCTGTTCCTCGGCGGATGGACGCTGCCCACCTGGGTGCCGAGTGCGGCGACCTCGTTCCCTCTCGCCGGCATCTTCTGGTTCATGGTCAAGACCTACATCGTGTTCGGACTGTTCGTGTGGGTGCGGGCCTCCCTCCCCCGGGTGCGAACGGACCAGCTCCTCAGGGTCGGGTGGAACCGCATGATCCCCCTCGGCCTGCTCTCGGTGTTCCTGGCCGCGGTCGTGGTGACGGCGAAGTGCCTTCCGGTGTTCGGTTGCCTGCCCTCGGTGGGGACGTAGGAGGAGGAACGAGATGAGCTCGGACATCACCGCCACGGAGAAGCCGAACCAGAATCCGATCCTCTGGGTCGCCCGACCGATGGCGACCGCCGCCCGGCAGTTCGCGAAGAGCCTCGTGCGCCCCTCCACGATCGTCTACCCGTACGAGCGGCTCGAGGACCCGAAGTTCCGCGACAAGGTCGCCGTCGCTTCGGGAAAGCCGATCGGCGTCGGGCAGATCTGGGACAACTACCGGGGCGTTCACGCCCTCAACATCGCCACCTGCATCAGCTGTAACCTGTGCGCTTTCTCCTGCCCGGACATCTGCATCGAGATGGTGACGGTCCCCGGCGGGGACCCGAAGCACCCGAAGAAGTGTCCCGAGATCGACTACGGGAAGTGCAGCTACTGCGGCTTCTGTTCGGACGCCTGCCCGGAAGGCTGCCTCACCATGACCACGCGCTACGAGCTTTCCGCCACCAAGCGCTCGGACATGGTTTTCTCGCCGGAACGCCTTAATGAGGTGTTCAAGAGCAAGCTGCCGATGAATCCGATCCGGCTCGCGAGGCCGGAGAACGAGGATTCGATCCTCCTCGACGTCCCCCTGTGCATCGGATGCAACGCGTGCGCCCGGGACTGCCCGACGCAGTGCATCACGATGCTCGACATACCGAAGCCGGAGGCGAAACCCGGCGAGAAACTCCCGAAGCGGATCTGGAAGGAGCCGGTCGTGAACGACTCCGATTGCGTCCGCTGCGGTACTTGCATCAGCGTCTGTCCCAAGGAGTGCCTGTTCTGGGGGACTCGAAAGTGAGTCTAGAGGAACTGGCGTTCCTCGCCCTCGCGGCGGTCGCCCTGTTCACAGCGGTGGCGGCGCTCCTCGTGCGGGAGCTCGTGCACACGATCCTGTGGATCGCGGTCTTCTTCGTCGACCTTTCCGCGATCTACTTCCTGCTCGAGGCACCGTTCCTCGGGGTTCTCCAGCTCGGGGTCTACGCGGGCGCGGTCACCGTACTCCTCCTCTTCGGCGTCATGCTGACGCGCAAGCGGATCTTCTCCCGCGAGGCGGTCACCGGCATCGGGGCCGTCCCGCTCTCCCTCGCGGTCGTCACGTTCATCTTCGCGGTCACGGCGGTCGGGCAGCTTCCGCAGGCGGACCAGCCGGTCCGAAGCTACGACCCGTCGCTCCTCTCGCAGAACCTGTTCTCGACCAATGCCCCCTGGCTCCTTCTCTTGGGTCTCTTGATGATGGGAGCGGTCGCCGGAGCGATCTACCTGGTCCGGGAGGGACGCGAATAATGACCGCGCTCCCGATCGTCGGATTCCTCGCGCTGTCGTCCGCGCTGTTCGCGATCGGGCTCTTCGGTATCCTGACCCGGCGGAACTTCATCCTCGTCCTCATCGCCATCGAGATCGCGATGAACGCCGCGATCCTGAACTTCGTCTACTTCGGCGCGTTCTCCGGCGGCACGGGTGGCCTCTCGGGCCAGGCGATCGCGGTCGTCCTCATCGGGTTCGCCGCGACGGAGGTCGCGGTCGGGCTCGCCATCGTCCTCGCCCTGAACCGTCTCAAGGGTACCATCAACGTCGCTCAGGCGACCGACCTCAAGCTGTAGGAGGGGAACATCACGAGCGGTCTGGAAGTGCTCTACGGTTGGGCCTTCCTCGTACCGCTGTTCACGGCGCTCGGGTTCGTCATCGTCGGGCTCGCCGGGACGAGGATGCGCCGCCTCGAGTGGGGCGGATGGGTCGCGGTCGCCCTCTCCGGCGCCTCGCTCGTCATCGGCCTTCTGATCGGTGTCGGCGAGATGCTGAACCCCGGCACCTACACCGACACCCGCTACACGTGGATCCATCTCGCGCCGGCGCCGGGCACCTTCTCGACGGGCTTTTCGCTCGTGATGGGGACGCTCGTCGACCCGATCTCGGCGCTGATGCTCATCGTCGTGACCGTCGTCGGGTTCCTTGTGATGCTCTACTCGATCGGGTACATGCACCACGACCGGGGCCTGCCCCGGTACTACGCCGAGCTCTCGCTGTTCCTCACGGCGATGAGTGGGCTCGTACTCTCGGACAACCTCCTCGAGTTCTTCCTGTTCTGGGAGCTGGTCGGGGTCTGCTCGTACTTCCTGATCGGGTTCTACTACGAGAAGCCGAGCGCGGCGAGCGCCGCGAAGGAGGCGTTCATCGTCACCCGAGTCGGGGACATCATGTTCCTGCTCGGGGTCTTCCTCTACTTCTACAACTTCGCGAGCGCGACGGCGCCCGGTGTTTCGGGAAGCTGGGCCGCGAACGGGTTTCTCTTCACGAACGGAAGCCAGCCGTTCCTCTCCGGGGCGTCCGGGTTCCACGGGAACACCACTCTGCTCACTGTCGCCGGGATCATGATGCTCGGCGGAGCGGCCGGGAAGAGCGCGCAGTTCCCGCTGCACGTCTGGCTTCCGGACGCCATGGAAGGCCCGACGACCGTGAGC
>DATJVA010000049.1:0-30708 GCA_035502015.1 Thermoplasmata archaeon
CCCGGAATGTGGGAGGAGTGCGCTACCCAGGGGCGACACCGAGGCGGCGAAGCTCCTCGGCGAGCCGTGCGGCGGCCGGCGCCGGCTCGAGGACCAGGACCTCGTGACGCCGCCCGGGCTTCCGCACCTCGCGGAGGCCCGCGACGACCGTCGGCGAGCCCTTCAGCCCGAGGGCGGAGGGGTCGGCCCCGAGCGCCGCCGCATCGATCACGCGGACCGAAGCCTGCTGCGCTTCCGCCCAACGGTCGTAGTCGATGAACCGGACCTCGTTCGCCCCGCCAAGGACCGAGACGACCGCGGGCAGCGGAACTTCGAGGGTCTCCGTCCCGTCCTCGAGGGAACGTCGTGCCCTCAGTATCCCCAGCCGCGGGACCTCGAGCCGGTCGACGTAGGTGACCTGGGAGCATTCCAGCCACTCGGCGATCCCCTGAGGGACCTGGCTGGTGCCGCCGTCGGAGGATTCGTCCCCGCAGATCACGAGGTCCGACCCACCGAGCGCCTTCACGCCCGCGGCGAGGGTGAACGATGTGGCAAGGGTGTCGGCGCCGCCGAACGCCCGGTCGGAGAGGAGGACCGCGTCGTCGGCCCCGACCGCGATCGCGACCCTCAGGTACGGCTCGAAGTTCGGAGGACCCATGGAGAGGACGGTGACGCGTCCGCCGTGGAGGTCGCGCAACGCGAGCGCGGCTTCGAGCGCGTTCAGGTCGGCCGGGTTCATCACCGACCGCACCCCCGAGCGCTCGAGCGTCTTCGCCTCGAGGTTGACGCGAACCTCCTCGGGACGGGGAACGACCTTGAGGCAGACGATGCACCGCATCGACCCTACGCCTCCCCCAGCGCGTCGACCAGCTTGTCCACGATCGGGCCGAGGTCACCGACGATCCCGAGGTCCGCGGCCTCGAAGATCGGTGCGTCCGGGTCGCGGTTCACCGCGATGACGAAGCCGGCCTTCTCGATCCCCACGGTGAACTGGACCGCGCCGCTGGCGCCCAGGATCACGGCGACCTTCGGTCGGGTGACGACCCCGGTCTGCCCGATCATGCGCTCGCGCTCGACCCAGCCCGAGTCGGTCGCGACCCGGGTCGCGCCGATCTCGGCGCCGATGGCATGGGCGAGGCGTTGAAGTCGGGTGAAATCCCCGTCGGTACCGCGACCACCCACCACCAGCACCTCGGAACGCGTCAGGTCGACGACCGTCCCCTTCGGTTCGAAGGTCACTCGGCGGCTCCCGAACGAGCTCTCGTCCACGGTCGGGTGGACGAAGCGGACCGTTCCCGAGGCTCTTCCGGGTGACGGCGCCGGGAAGACGCCCGGACGAATCGTGACAATGGCCGGTCGGCGCTGAGGGCAGACAACACCGGCCTCGATCCCTCCGCCGAACCCCGGCACCCAGCCGACGAGGCGCTTCTCCGCGTCGACCTCGAGGGAAGTGACATGGGCGGTGAGCCCCGTGCGCAGCCGGACCGCCAGCCGGCCGGCGAGGTCTTGGCCGTCCCGCGTCGCACCGAGAAGGAGGACGGAGGGGTCGGCGGGGCGGAGTTCGGCCTCGAGGAGGTCCGTGAAAAGCTTCGTGTCGTAGCGGTCGAGCATCGGATGGTCGACCCCGATGACCTCGTCCGCGGCGTAGTTCGAGAGCTCGCGCGCGGGCCCCTCCCCGTCGCCGATGGTGATGGCGACAAGTCGGGTCCCGAGCGAGTCCGCGACCGACCGGGCGGACCCGAGGACCTCGAGGCTGACCGGACGGAACGACTCCCCGTGCCGTTCGGCGTAGACCCAGACCGCGCCCGGGGCGGTCATGCCGGCACCCCCACCGCGCGGGCGACGATCTCCGCGACGTCCATGATCTCCATCCGATCGCGACCGGGCGTCCGGGCTCCCGAGAAGCACGTGATGCAGAACGGGCAAGCGGTGGCGAGGACCTTCGCGCCGGTGTCCCCGGCCTCGGCGACGCGCTGGTCGGCGAGTCGGCCCTGGGAGTCGGACTCACGCCACATGTTCCCGCCACCCCCGCCGCAGCAGAGCGCCCAGCGTCGGGTCCGGGGCATCTCGACGATCTTCGCTCCGGTCGACTCGAGGAGACGACGAGGCGGCTCGTAGACCCCGTGCTGCCGACCGAGGTAACACGGGTCGTGGTAGGTGACGGTCCCCGTGCGACCTCCGTTCACCTTGAGCTTGCCGCCGCTCAGTAGCTCGTCGAGCAGCTGGCTGTAGTGGACGACCTCGACCTGGTCGCCGAGGCCGGCACGAAGCGCGTCGAAGCAGTGGGGTGAGACGGTGACGACCCGGGTCGCCCCCGCCGACTGCAGTGCCTCGGCGTTCCGAGTAGAGAGCTCGTGGAAGAGGCCGGGGACGCCGAGCGCCCGCGGGGTTTCTCCGCAGCAGACCTCCTTGTCCCCGAGGACCCGGAACGGGACCTCGGCGGCGGCGAGGATACGCGCGAGGGCGCGAGCGGTGCGCTGCGCCCGTGGGTCGTAGCTCGCGGTGCAGCCAACGTAGAGCACGGTGCTGGCGCCGTCGTGCGAACCCTCCTCGCGTCCGGAGAGGCCCCGCATCCAGCCGGCGCGCTGCGACGGCGGAAGTCGGTACGGGTTGCCGTCCTGGAACTCGGCCCAGAGAAGGGGACGCAGACCGGCCGGGACGTCGTTGTGCTTCCATCCACGGGAACGAAGATGCCGAACGACCT
This sequence comes from Thermoplasmata archaeon, assembly GCA_035502015.1. GTDB lineage: Archaea > Thermoplasmatota > Thermoplasmata > Lutacidiplasmatales > UBA184 > Lutacidiplasma. The sequence continues at coordinate 2,684 of DATJVA010000049.1, forward strand.
CGACCACGTCCACGCCCCGGGGGCAGCCGACGTTGCACTGAGCGCAGGTCGTGCACGCCCAGAGTCCGGGCGCGCCGTTTCCGAACGCGCCGAGGCGGATCAGCTGACGGATGTTCAGTGCGCCGCCCTCCGCGAGCGGACACGTCGCGGTGCACGAGCCGCACTGGAAGCACGCCGCCGTGTCGGTCGAGCGGCAGAGCTCCTCCCACAGCTCGTCGTTCCAGACGAGGGGCTTCGCGTCAGTTGGCGGCATGCGCGGCCTCCTCCGCCCGAGGCGGCGTGGCGGCCGCGTGGTCCCGAAGGACGGTCGCCATCTCCTTCATCTTCGCGGCGAACTCCTTTCCCTCCGCCGCGGAGATCCACTCGAGCTGGAACCGGTCAGGGGAGATCCCCCGGCGCTCGAACGTCTTCCGCCAGATCTCGAACCGCTTCTCCGTCCAGCTGTTCGCGTTGATGTAGTGGCAGTCTCCGGGGTGACACCCCGTGACGAGCACGGCGCCGGCGCCCTTGTCGAACGCGCGCTTGACGAACCGGTCGGAAACGCGCCCCGAGCACATGGTCCGGATGATGCGTCCGTTGCTCGGGTACTGGATCTTCTCGATGCCCGCCTGGTCGGCGCCCGCGTAGGAGCACCAGTTGCACGCGAAGACGAGCACCTTCGACGCCGGGTCGTCGGCGAGCGCCGCGTCGATCTGCGACTCGACCTGCTCGTCGGTGAAGTACGGGGTGGTGATCGAGTTGCGGAAGCAGTCCGCGGCGCACGTGCCGCAACCCATGCAGGCCGCCGTGATCACGCGGACCTTCTTGCTCTTCTTTCCGCCCTCATCGATCGTGTACGGCTCGAGCGCGTTGAACGGACAGACACGGACGCACCGGCCGCACCCGTTGCACGTCTCCTCGTCGATCACGGCGCAGAGCGGCTCCTTCTCGATCTTGTCGCGCGAGAGGAGCGCCGCCGCCTTCGCCGCGGTCGCGAGGCCTTGCTGGACGGACTCACCGAGGTCCTTCGGTCCCTGGGCGGTCCCCGCGAGGAAGATGCCGGCGCTGCTCGCCTCCACCGGACCGAGCTTGGGATGGCGCTCGAGGAGGAATCCGTCCGAGCTCCGCGGCACCTTGAGCATCTTCGCGACCGCGGACTCCTCGGGGACAAGACCGCAGACGAGGACGAGAAGGTCGGTGGGCAGCTCTACGTCCCTGTCAAGGAAGAGGTCGTGGAACCGAACGGCCCCCGGAACGACCCGGACCACCTTCTCCGCTGGCTCGTCGGGGTAGCGGAAGAACGCGACCCCCTCGTCGGCGGCCGTCTTGTAGAGCTCCTCCGCTCCTCGCGAGTACGCACGCAGGTCCCGGTAGAGGACGCGAACGCGCTTTCCCATCCGCCGGAGACGGAGCGCCTGCCCGACCATCGAGCTGCAGCAGTATCGGGAGCAGCCCTTCTCGTCGGCGCGCGCGCCGATGCAGGAGACGAACGTGACCGTCTTTCCCGGGACGCGGCCCCAGGAGATCATCTCCTCGAGGCGCTGGTTGGTCACCGTCTCGAGGTCGTAGGAAGAGCGCAGCGGATAGTCGCTCGCGGGCTGGACCGTTCCGGAGCCCATCGCGAGCACCACGGCACCGGCATCGATCGTCTCCCCGTTCGAGAGGCGGGCCCGGAAGTTTCCGACGTGGCCATCGATCTGCGCGATCTCCGTCCCGAGGTGGAGGTGGGCGCCGGACGACTCGAGGTTCTTCGTCATCGCCTCGAGGAGAGGCTTCGCCTCCGTTCCTGCCGGTTCGATGTGCTCGAGGCGGCGCAGGTTGCCACCGACCTCCCGCTCCTTTTCGACGAGGTGCGTGTCGAACCCCTGCCGGGCGAGGCTGGTAGCGGCCGCCATCCCGGCGGGGCCGCCGCCGACCACGAGCGCGGTCTGAACCATCGATTGCTCGTACGGCACGAGCGGTCGTAGACGGGAGGCCTTGTCGACCGCCATCCGGACCATGTCGCGCGCCTTCGACGTCGCCGGGGCCCGCTCCGCCTTGTGGACCCAGGAGTCCTGGTTCCGGATGTTCGACATCTCGAGGAGGTACGGGTTGAGTCCGGCGCGCAGGCAGACGCGCTTGAACGTCCCTTCGTGGGTCTTCGGGGAGCAGGCGCCCACCACGAGCCGGTTCAGGTTCTTCTCACGGATCCGCTTCGCCATGTCGGCCTGGGTGTTCCCGGCACAGGCGAACCGAACCTCCTCGGCGTGGGCGACGCCGGGCACGGTCTTCGCGTAGGCGACCACCGACGGAACGTCGACGACGCCCGCGATGTTGCTGCCGCAATCGCACAGGAAGACGCCGACCCGCGGCTCTCCCGATACATCGAGCGGCTCCCCTACCTCCGGCGTGGGCCACACCTTGTCGGGGGTGCGCTCCATCGCGCGGGCCGCGGCCGCCCCGGCCTCGGTTACGCTATCGGGAATGTCCTTCGGACCGGAAGCTGAACCCGCGACGAACACGCCGTCCGGCGCCGCGCTCCCGTCCAGGAATCCGTCCGCTCCGAGCGGTACCCCGAGGGTCTTCGCGAGCTTCTCGAGGGTCGCGGTCGGCTTCGCACCCGTGGCGAGGACCACGAGGTCGGCGGTGACCTCCTCCGTCTTACCCTGCAGCGTGTCCTCGAAACGGACCTTGAGCCCATCGAGCTCGGACGTGACCCGGCCGACGCGTCCCCGGAGGAACTCCACGCCCTCTTCGCGGGCACGGTCGTAGAACCCGTCGAACCCCTTCCCGTAGGCACGGATGTCCATGTAGAGGATCTTCACGGAGTCGACTCCGTGGTCGCGGGCCTGGACGGCCTCCTTGATCGAGTACATGCAGCAGAAGCGGGAGCACTGGCTCAGGCGTCGGACGTCCCGGGAACCGGCGCACAGCACGAAGACGATCCGGTGGGCGTGGCGCCCGTCCGACGGACAGAGGATCTCCCCTCCGGTCGGCCCCGCGGAGGAGAGAAGGCGCTCGAACTCCATCGCGGTGACGATGTCCGGGTGCGAGCCGTAGCCGTACTCCTCGAGAGAAGCGGGGTCGTAGAGGTCGAAGCCGGTCGACGCGATCACGGCCGCGACGTCCCGCTCGAAGTGACCCTCGAGCGCCCGGTCCCATGAGATCGCCTTTGGTGGGCAGACGTCAAGGCACCGTGAGCACGGAAGGACGATCGGCGGCTCGTTGACGCAGTCCGCGACCGAGATGAAGTAGGGACCCGGAACGGCCTGCGGGAACGGGGTGAAGATCGCCTTTCGACTCGCCATCCCGGAGTCGAACTCGTTCGGGAGAACGACCGGGCACGCTTCGGAGCAGAGACCGCATCGGGTGCACTCGTCGTTCACAAGGTTCCCGTTGCGGTGCAGGGTGACGTGGAAGGTGCCGCCGTCACGGCGTTCGACCGCGGTCACCTCCGAGTTCGAGAGGACCTCGATGTTGCGGTTCTCCGCGACCTCGGAGAGCTTCGGCGCCTCGATGCAGATGCTGCAGTCGAGCGTCGGGAAGTTCTTGTCGAGGGCGGCCATCTTCCCCCCGATCGAGGGGGTCTGTTCGACGAGGATGACCCGGCGGCCGGCGTCCGCGAGGTCGAGCGCGGCCTGGACCCCCGCGATTCCGCCCCCGATGACCATCACCGGGAGCGACGTCATGCCGCGGCCTCGGGGACCGCGAGCCCGGCCCGGAACGCCTTCAGGTTGAGCTCGATCGTCTTCGGTGGGACCGTGCTCCGGATCGCCTCCTCCATCGCCTCGGGAGGGACGAGGCCGGAGCGGGCAGTGAGGGTTCCGAGCATGACGATGTTCGCTACGATCCGGCGGCCGAGAGCGGTGGCCATCCGGGTGAACGGGGCCTTTCGGACCCTCGGGTCGTCTCCCTCGAGATGAACGAGGTCCTCGTCGATCAGGACGAGCTTCGCCCCGGCGATCCACTTCGAGTTCTTGTTCGCGGCTTCCTGGGAGAGGATGACCAGGACATCCGGCTGGTCAAAGACCGGCATCGTGATCTCCTTGTCCTCGACGACAACGTCGGCGGCGCAGGCCCCGCCGCGCGACTCCGGTCCGTAGTTCTGCGTCATCGCCGCGTTCTTGCCCGCGTGCAGGCACGCCGCTCGCCCGAGGATGAACCCGGAAAGGACGACTCCCTGGCCACCGAACCCAGCGAACCGGACGCGCGTCATCGCTGCTTTCCTTTTGCCGCCGCGGCGGCCGCCTTGTAGTTGTCGAGGAAGGTGGGGCGCGCGCGGTCGACGAACTTGCCGACGATGATCGGACGGTGGAGCGAGATGTCGGTACCCGAAAGGTCCCCGGTCTCCCGGACCTCGATGCGGTTCGGGTGCTCTCCGGGCGCTCCCCAGACATGCTCGAGCCCCCGGTAGTAGTCCATCTCGTCGAGTCCGCTACCGATGTCGTTGTTCTTGCCGAAGCTGACGGGACACGGCGCCAGTACCTCGACGAACCGGAACCCCTGCTTACCGGCCGCTTCCGTGAAGCAATCACGGAGCCGCCGGACATCGAGGGTCGTCCAGCGGGCGACATAGACCGCGCCGACCGCGGCGGCGAGCTGCGGGAGATTGAACGGGAACTCGAAGTTCCCGGAGGGAGTGGTCGTTGTCTTGGCGTCGTGGGGGGTCGTCGGACCGGACTGACCGCCGGTCATTCCGTAATTGAAGTTGTTGATGCAGACCACGAGAAGGTCCATGTTGCGTCGGGCGGCGTGGATGAAGTGGTTTCCTCCGATGGCGAACGTGTCCCCGTCCCCGGCGAAGACCGTGACGTGAAGTGCCGGGTTCGCGAGCTTGATGCCGGTCGCGAACGGAATGGCGCGCCCGTGGGTGGTGTGGTAGGCGTCCGCCCGGGCGTAGTAGACGACCCGGGACGAGCAGCCGATCCCTCCCACGATCACGCGCTTATCTATCGGGATACCGGCCCGGTCGAGCCCCTGAAGGAACGCCCCTAGGGCGACCCCGATACCGCAGCCGGGGCACCAGATGTGGGGAAGCACTTCGGAGCGGAGGACGGAATCGAGCGGATGGTGATGGGGAGGAGCGTGCTCGGCCTCGGGGGTTCGGATGGTGTGCTCGTCCGCCGGCGGCGTCATCGTCTCACCTTCGGGGTGCGCTCGGGATTGATCGCTCCCAGGATCAGCTCCGGGGAGAGGACCTCCCCGCCGGGGCTCGTCACTCGGACGACCGGGCACCGACCGGCGACCAGGCGCTCGACCTCGAGAACGACCTGACCCATGTTGACCTCGGCGACGACCACGCGTCGAACGGTCCGGGTCGCCCGGAGGAACGCTTCGGCCGGGAACGGCCACACCGTCTTCGGGCGGAACAGCCCCGCGCGGATCCCCTGGGCGCGGGCTTCTTCGACCGCGCCGGTCGCGGAGCGGCCGGTGATGCCGTAGGCGACCACCATGACCTCCGCGTCCTTCGTGTGGCGGAGCTCGTACTGTTCGTACACCTCCCGGTGCTCGGAGACCTTCCGAAGGAGCCGGGGAAGGAGGACCGCCTGGGTCGCGGTGTCGGTCACGGCACGACCCAACTCATCGTGGGTCAGGCTCGTCATCCGAACGCTGTAGCCGCCCCCGGCGAGCGCCATCTCGGGGACGAGGTCGTCATCGACCCGGTACGGCCGATATTCGCTCGGAGGTATCGATGGGAGGCGGCGCGAAAGAATCGTCCGCTTTCCCTCCTCGGGAATCACGACGCGCTCGCGCATGTGTCCGACCACTTCGTCCATCATCACGAGGACCGGAGTGCGCAGCCGCTCCGCGGTGCTGAACGCCTGGATCGTCAGCTCGAACGCTTCCTGCGGGGAGGAGGGGGAGTACGCGATCGCCGCGTAGTCTCCGTGCGACCCGAATCGGGCCTGCATCATGTCCTGCTGGCCCACGGACGTCGGGAGACCCGTGCTCGGACCTCCGCGTTGGACGTTGACGATAACGGCCGGGACTTCCATCATGAACCCGAGGCCGAGGTTCTCCTGCATCAGCGAGAACCCGGGACCGGAGGTCGCCGTCATCGCGCGCACGCCGGCGACGCTCGCGCCGAGAACGGCCGCGATCGACCCGATCTCGTCCTCCATCTGGATGTACTGCCCACCGATCGGGGGCAGCCGCTCGGCCATCCGCTCGGCGATCTCGGTCGCCGGGGTGATCGGGTAGCCCGCAAAGAAACGGCATCCTGCGTAGATCGCCCCCTCGGCACACGCCTGGTCGCCGAGCATGAAGTGAGAACCCGTCAGCGCCGCGCCCTTCTCGCTGCTCACTTTCCCGTCTCCTCCACGAAGATCGCGAACTCAGGGCAAACATCCTGGCAGAACCGACACGCGATGCACTCGTCCTTCCGCGCTTCCTTGACGCGGACGGGCCGGTATCCCTTCGCGTTGTACGTCGGCGAGATCTCGAGCACTTCCTTCGGACAATAGTGGACGCAGAACTCGCACTCCTTGCAACGTTCCGGAATGACCGTTACCACTCCCCGCACCCGCGAGGGGTGGTCCATGGGGCGACGCGTGAGCGTTGCAACGATCGCCGGCGGCGGCTGGCCCTGGGAGAGAACGGCGGATGGGGCCACGGCTTAACCACGGCGACCTGAGAGTATGAATGGGGGGTCAAGAGCCCTCGACGTAAACCACCTTAACTGCCTGCTGACGCGTCTTGGGCCGTGGGTTCGACGGGTTCGCTCGAGCGGGCATCCGAGCCCGGGGTTCGGGCAGGCCGAGTCGAACCTACGGCATTAATTGGGGGCTTGGGTTCGTCACATCACTCCACGGCGACGCCGACCGGAGGCAGAACGTGACGGCGAACGCTCCCGTGTCCTCGTCCCCGCCGAGTCCCGTACCTCCGGGGGAACGCCACGCGTGGTGGATGTACTCGATTTACGTCGTGTTCGGACTCGGAGTGGCGCTGCTCGGTCTGACGGCTTACGTGATCGTCACGGCGCCGGGGCTGTTCAAGGTCGACCTCCCGGGCGCGCTCCTCGGAATCGCCGCGTTCCTGATCGGCCTCGCCGTCCTGGACCGGCTTCCCCACGAGGTGCGGGTCGGCAAGGAGACGATCGAGTTTCGTTACTTCCTGAGCAGCATCACCCTTCGGTGGGACCAGCTCGCCGCCCCGTCCATGGTGGGGAAGCGGTTTGTCGCGTTCCGCGCGGTCACGGGAGCGAAAGGGGTCTGGGGGTCGCTCACCGTCACGGACGCTCAGGCGCGGGGAATCCTCGCGAATCCCGCGTGTCCGGCGTTCGAACTGCCGCCGGAGCTCGCCGCCACCCAGACGCTAGGGTCGGCGGGCCGAGAGGGCCAATAGCCTCCGCGTTTGTCGACCCGGTCACGGAATGACCGTCGTCAAGACCGTTGCGGCCCACGAAATCGTCCAGGCCACGTACCCGAGACCGGTGACCGAACGCGACGAACTGGGAATGGCGGTCGGGAAGGCGATCGACGAGACGCTCTCCCGGTTCAGCCATGAATTCGCTCAGGGCCGAAAGCCGACGCTCGCCGCGATGAACCGCCTCGCCACGGAGGCCCTGGACCGGGAACTCGCGGAAGCGGACCTATCGCTCGTGCCGTCCGACCGGCAGACTCAGCTCGCGTCGGTTTCGGGGGTCCTGCAAGCATTCCGACGCAGCGAGGTAATGGGGCTCCCGCGCCCTCGGAGCCGCCTCGTTCTCCTGAACGAGCGGACCGGCTTCTACGCGCAGCCCGACTATTGGAACGGGCGCGACCGGTTCTACGAGATGAAGAGCTACTTTGCCGATCCGGTCCCTCCCGACGTGATCCTGCAGCTGCGCCTATTTCAGTGCGCCTTCCCCGGATTCCAGGCGTACCTCGCCTGCTTTGACCGCCACGCCGTCCCGGTGATCACCTCGATCGCGCCGGTGCCGATGCTTGCGGAGGCCGACCGGCTCGAGGTCCTGAAGGTCGCGCAGCGAACCGCGGTCGACAAGGGTGTCGAAAAGGTTCTCGAGTACATCGACAACCCGATCGTCCGCTACACGGTCCCGGAGTAGCGAAGCGGCCGTCGTGAGACGGCCCGGAGTCGGTCGGCTTGAACGGCTTACTTCAGAGGACCGACGACCTTCTCGACCGCCGCGAGGATCTCGCCCGACTTCGCGGCCTTGGTAAGCGTGTTGATGTCGTTGAAGAGCGGACGGTCCTCCTCGAGCGTTGCGACCTGCTTGCGGATCGCCTCGTAGGCGGCCTGGCCTGAGGGCGACGGCTTCACCGGCGCACGGAAATCGAACGCCTGGGCGGCGGCGATCATCTCGATCGCGATGATCGACCATGAGTTCTCGATGATCTGGCGCGACTTGATCGTGGACGTCATGCCCATGGAGACAAAGTCTTCCTGGTCGGCGGCCGCGGGGATCGACCCGGTCGCCGCCGGCGTGGAGAGGACCCGGTTCTCCGCGACGAGCGCGCCGGCCGTGTACTGCGAGAGCATGAGACCCGAGAACATACCGGCACCCTTCGTGAGAAATGCAGGGAGTCCCATCGAGAGGTGGGAGTTCAGAAGGCGGTTCGTCCGGCGCTCGGAAAGCACGCCGACCGTGGTGATGACCATGCCCATCAGTTCGACGGCGAACGCCATCGGGGTCCCCTGGAAGTTGGCGGCGCTCAGGACGAGCTCTTCGTCGGGGAAGAACGTCGGGTTATCGGCCGCGTGGTTGAGCTCGATCTCGAGCATGTAGCGGGTCCACGCGAGGGCGTCCCGCGCGGCCCCGATCACTTGAGGGCTCGACCGGAGCGAGTAGGCGTCCTGGACCTTCTTCCCGGGCCGCTTCAGAAGCTCCGAGCCCTCGGTGAGCTTGCGGATGTTCTCCGCGCAGACCTGGGCACCCGGGTAGCCTCGGACGTCGTGGACTCGGTGGTCGTACGCGGCGAGGTTGGCGTTCAGCGCCTCCAGGGTCATCGCGAGGGTCACTTCCTGCGTCCGGATCCACCGCTCGGCGTCGACCAGTTGGAGGCAGCCCATTCCGGTAATGACGTTCGAGCCGTTGATCGACGCGAGCCCGTCCCGCTCGCGGAACGCGATCGGCGTCAGAGCTGCCTCTTGGAGCGCCTCGGCGCCGGGCAGCCGCTTCCCGTCGTGGAACGCCTCGCCCTCGCCCATGAACACGAGCGCCATCTGCGCCATTGGAGAGAGGTCCCCGCACGCACCCACCGACCCCTTCTGGCACATCACCGGGGTGACGCCCCGGTTCAGCATGTCGACCATCAGCTCGACGATCTCGTGGCGGATCCCGGAATGCCCCCAGCAGTGGGTGTTCATCCGGGAGATCATCGCTGCCCGCGCGTCCTCTTCCGCGATCGGGTCGCCGCAGCCCGCGGCGTGGGAATAGACAAGGTAGCGTTGGAACTTCTCGACCTGGTCCGGGGCGAGCACGACCTCCGAGAGTTCCCCGATGCCCGTGTTCACGCCGTACATGATCTCCCGAGCGGCGATCTTGCGCTCGAGCAGCGCCCGGCACTTGTCGATGCGTGCGATCGCCTCTGGGCTGACCGCGATACGTTCGCGGTTCCGAGCGACCTTGACCACATCCTCCGCCTTCAGCGAATGGCCGTCCAACGTCACTACCATTTTTGCATCCCCACTAACGGCGAATTTCGGCGGCTATCCCTAGGTCGCCGTATCTACTTTCCTCGGAAGTCGTGCGGGAGCGAGAAACGGCTTCGTCAACCGAATTGAACGAAGAGGGTCGTCGGAACGGCGGGGCCTATCGGTCCTCATGGGGAGGCGGAGCTAATGTGGGACAACGGGTTCGCCGAACCGAAACCCATGCCGAACAACTGCCCGCAGTGCGGGAGCGCAATGGAGTACGAGGTGCACGAGGTCCGGCTCCGTACGGGAACCTGCCCCGCCTGCTCGAAGGAGTTCGCCCTCGTGGAAGGGGAGACGGTCGCTTCACGACTCGGCGCTGCCCCTCCCTCGTCGGAAGCGTCGGACGAGGAGGACAACGAAGCAGGCGCGGGGGCCGTCGTCGCTGGGGGTCCGGAGTGCGAGGAGTGCGGCTCGCCGCTCCTGTTCCGCGAGGGTCCCCACGGAACCCTGGAAGTGAGGTGCGACGAATGCGAGACGATGGCGGTCTTCGTGCCTCAGTCCGAGGCACCTTCCCGGGGTCGCCCGCGCGGCGCCCGAGAAGCACCGGCTCGCGAGATGGACGCGTTCGCCCCTCGCGGGCGTCCGTGCCGGAAATGCGGTAATCCGATCCAATTCTCGACGCAAGAGGACGGAGTCCTTGTCGGCGAGTGCAGCTCCTGCGGGAACCGGTTCACGCTCCCCCCGCGTAGGGAAGGGCCGGAGGGGGGGCGCCGTTTCGACCGGCGACCACGGGACGACCGGGGAGATTTCCGCCGGGGACCACCGGGCGGCCGGGGCGGCGGAAGGTACCCAGGGCCGCGTCGGGGGCCACCCCGCCAGTTCGACGACCGCGAGCGGCGTCGGAAGCGACGACCGTCCTACGACGCGTAGGCTCCCCCGAGCGGGTCGGAGACCACCGGTCGGTCCCTTCCACCTTCGGTTCTCGGTCGCCGCTTCGTGTTTCGTTGGGGGGTAAAGCGCGCCTCACCCCCCGCAGATGAACTCCACCGGCGTCGAACCGTCGTCCCACGACGGGGAGGACCCCGCTGCGAGCCGCGGGTCCCGGTGGCAAGGAGCGCGGAGATGGACTACAAATGGACGGTCCTTTCCAACACGACGCTCGGCGCCCTGGTGGCGTCCATCAACGGGACAATCATCCTGATCTCGCTGCCCGTGATCTTCCGGGGCCTCAACGTCGACGCGTTCGCTCCGGGCAACATCACTCTCCTCATCTGGCTCCTCCTCGGTTACGGTGTCGTCACCGCGACCCTTCTCGTGACGTTCGGCCGGATCTCGGACATGTGGGGCCGCGCCCGGATGTACAACGCCGGGTTCGCGATCTTCGCGGTAGGGTCGGTCATGTTGTTCCTCACCCCGAACTCGGGAACCACCGGCGCCTGGGAGCTCGTCGGGTTCCGGGTCGTCCAGGGGATCGGCGGCGCGTTCCTGTTCGCGAACTCGGCTGCCCTGATCACCGACGCGTTTCCGCACTCCGAACGAGGGAAGGCGCTCGGCATCAACCAGGTCGCCGCGATGGGCGGGTCGGTGGTCGGCCTCGTCCTCGGTGGCCTCCTCGCCGGCGTGGGCGACATTCGCGTCGGGTCCCTCGTGATCCCCGCGTGGCGCGTGATCTTTCTCGCGAGCGTCCCCGTGGCGGTCGGCGGGACCCTCTGGGCCTACGTGAAGCTCCACGACATCGTTCCGGTTCGGAAAGGCCAGAAGATCGACTACGTCGGGAACATCACGTTCGGGGTCGGACTCACGCTGCTCCTGGTGGCGGTGACCTACGGACTGCTCCCGTACGGAAACCAGTCGATGGGCTGGTCGAGCCCGTGGGTCTGGTCAGGAATCGCGGTCGGGCTCGGGCTGCTCGTCGCGTTCCTGTTCGTCGAAACCCGGGTCCGGGACCCGATGTTCCGGCTCGAACTGTTCCGGATCCGCGCATTCGCCGCGGGGAACGCGGCCGGCCTGCTCGGGTCGATCGCCCGGGGCGGTGTGATGTTCATGATGATCATCTGGTTCCAGGGGATCTGGCTTCCCCTCCACGGCTACTCGTTCTCCCAGACGCCGTTCTGGGCCGGTATCTACATGATGCCGATGATGGCGGGGTTCGTGGTCCTGGGCCCCCTCAGTGGTTGGATATCGGACCGGTTCGGAGCCCGGTATCTCGCGAGCGCCGGGATGGCGGTGAGCTCGGCGACCTTCGTCGCGTTCCTGTTCCTGCCGTACAACTTCGCCTACTGGCAGATGGGGCTCATCCTCTTCGTCCAGGGCTGTGGAATGGGGATGTTCGCCGCTCCGAACACCGCCGCGATCATGAACTCGGTTCCCCCCGAGCACCGGGGGGCGGCGTCCGGGATGCGGGCGACGCTCCAGAACGCCGGCATGCAGCTCTCCATGGCGGTCTTCTTCACCATCGTGCTCGTCGGGCTCTCGAGCGGCCTCTCGGGCTCGGTCTACCACGCGCTGAGCTCGGCGGGAGTTCCGGAGCCGTACCTCTCTCAGTTCTCGAACCTCGTGGGGTCGAACCCCACCGGCGCGCTGTTCAGCGCGTTCCTCGGCCAGAACCCGTTACAGGCGTTCCTCCCGGCCCTCCCGCCGAATCTGCAGCAACAGCTCGGCCCGACCCTCCTGTCGCGTCAATTCTTCCCGAACGCGGTGGCCCCATCGTTCCTCCACGGGATCGACCTCGCGTTCGGGATCTCGGCCGTGCTCACCGCGCTCGCGGCGGTGGTCTCGCTGATGCGCGGCGGTCGGTACGTTCACGAGCTCGATTCCGAGAACGCTCGCACCAATGGACGGTCCCCCTCGACCGTGCCGGAGGCCCCGACCCCCCTTCCGCTACCGATCGCGAAGGCGAATCGGGGCGGCGTCGGTCCCGCCGGCCGCCAACCGTAATCCCTACCGCCTACTTTTCCTCGCACCTGGGCGGGGCGGTACACCCTCCGGAGGCCTCGCACGAGCCGAGGGGGCCGGAGCTCACGGAATCGTCGCGAGGTCTTCGAGCAACATCCGCCGGTCGTCCCGGTCGCGGATTCGATTCCCGAGGCGACGTGCTTCCCGCGCGTAACGGTCCCGGGCCGTCCTCCGGCCGGCCACTGCGGAAGCACGTGCCATCCCCTCGTACGCGTATGCGAGGTAGAAGCGTCCGAGGCGACTCTTCCGGGAGATGTCGAGACATCGCTCGGCGTGGTGGAGCGCCGGCTCACTGCGTCCGAGCATAGAGTAAACCCGCGAGATCTGCCACTCGCCGACCGAGACCTGGAGCATGGTGCCGGCATGCCCCCAATGATAGCGAGAGGCATGCGCCGCGTTCAGCATCTCCTCGTCCTCCTCGGAGGTCCGTGACTTGCGGTCCAGGAGCGACCACGTGTAGTTGAACAGGTCCGCGCCGACCTTGCGGTGTTGGGGACGGGAAAGGGGGTCCGCGATGCGCTGCACGCACCGGGAGAAGGGGGTCGGGATTTGGGATTTGCCCCCTCGCCGGAGAGTTCGTCGCGTCAGCCGAGCTGCGACTCGAGGACCGAAGCCACCGGTAGAAAATCGACGAGGCGCACTTTCGAACCGGTGGCAAAGGGGGCGCCGATCGGCCACTTTTCGACCATGAAGCTCGCCTGTCGCCAGCCGTCCGCGAGGCGTCCGTCGACGTCCAGCACGTTGTCGAAGACGAACCGGCCCTTGGGGCGGTCGTCGGCGAACGTCATGATGAAGGTGACACCGCTATCGTTGATGGCGCGGATCGTCCGGGCGGTCGTATCGGAGGAGGCATAGTGCGCCAAGACCCGGTGACCGTTCGAGAGCACGGCGACCCGGGGCCGATCGGACGCCCGTATCCCCTCGATCATTCGTTGCGTCTCGGTCGGCAGTCGGAGGAAGTCGAGCAGCCGCTGGACATTCGTCGGGGTCTCGTCGGACCGGATCACCGCAGACACCCCGACGTTGGCCGCGGCATCATTAGGGATGAGGTCGCTCGTCTCCAGTACCCGGAACCGGCTCGAAGGAACGAGATTCTGGGCGAGGAGGTCGGTCGGGTTGAGCTCTTGGCCCGGCACTCTCACATCGGTCCAGACGAACTCTGGGTCGGTCTGCATCGCCATCGCGTAGGCGACCCAGTTGAGCAGCGGCCGGTCGTCTCCGCAGAGTATCGTCGAGCTGCGCTCGGCGAGGATCCGGTCCGGCGTCACGTCGTGGCGGTCTCCCTCTTGAGAGAGAGCCCATCCCTCGTGCGACGTTCAGCGTCTCGAAGCCTATGAATGTGGCGTTGCGGGGGGTTATCACCGCGCTCGGCGGGAGAGATTCGGGGGTTGGCGACCCCGTTCGCCGGACCCCACCGTTCCCCGGCGGGCCCGGCTCATCCCTTTACGATCCGCCCCGTGCGTCCGAGGGAGACTTGGGGGCGGCCCTTGTACTCCTTGACCCACCCCTCGACGACGTGGATCAGCTCACCCTCCGACACGAGCTCGACCTCGTCTCCCCACAGTACCAACGAGATCTCACCCGTGCCATCCTTCAGGATGCCGTTGCGGACCCGCTTGGTGCCCCCGGTCCTTTGCTCGACCTCGCGGATCGGCTCGAGCTTCGCCACGGTCGCTTCGAACGTGGCGACCCGGCCCGGCCTCAGGTCCGAGACGAACGTCTTCGGGGGCGCTCCGGTCGACATCGCTCCCCCACCGGGTACGGCCGAATAGAAGCTTTGCCCGAGAACCCGGACCGCCTGGCCGAGGGGACGACGCCCCGGTACGTCATGCGCGACTTCCAACGTCTACGGAAGGCAGCCGGCGATCGAGGCGCCGTAAAGGCCACCACCAACGAGCGCGAGCGTGATGAGGGCGAACGGGATGATCGTCGCCCACGCCCCTTCACGGTACAGCAGGAATCCCAGCAGTGCGATCCCGACACCGAACAGGATGAGAGTGATCCCGCCGTCACACGTAGCGGCGAACGCCAACCCCGCCCCGACGAACGCGAAGCAGGCGATCACGACGATGGCCGTGAAGTACTTCGGCCGGTGCACGAACGCGAATCGCTTCGGGAGCATAAACTCCGTTTGATCACGGCCCGCGCCAGGCCAAGGCCCCCATGGGGTTCCCGGTTTCCGACCGAAGGACGGCCGGAGCGCCCACCTATCGGCGGGCTCGGTTGCCACCGAGAGGAACCCGACGGCGTCGCGCGGCGATCCGCAACTGGCGGGTCCGGTGGTGGCGTTTCTTGCCGGCAGGTGATGCGCGCTTGCGGGGTGTGACCGTCATTGCCGTCTCTCCGATGACCCGCGGCACCACTCCGGAGGGTGTCATAACAGCGCCGTTCGTCGTCCAACCGAGGCGGGGCTGTAGCCAGGGCGGCGGAATCGGACCGAACGGGTCCGATTCCTCGTGAAAACCGCGTTCTTATGGCTCCTCAAGGCTCGCCCCGCTCGCAGATGGAGGGAGAGTCGCCGTCCGTAGAGTCGTCCGCGCCGTCGGGCCTGAGCCTTCCGGCGATTTCGGCCCACCTCCGTGCCCCGCGACGATGGCGAGGGGGCCCCGCGTGGCTCGTGATGATCGCCAACGTGGATGCCGCCAGTATCCTGACGGCCCTCGAATCGGGCGCGAGCTACCGGTACGACCTCATCTGGTTCCTCATCCTCCTCACGGTCCCCCTGTTCTTCATCCAGGAGGCGTCGGGCCGGCTCGGCGCGGTGACCCACAAGGGGCTCGGGGAGCTGGCGCGCGCGCACTACCGGCCCGGCCTCGCATCGACCGTGGCCCTTTCGATGGCGGTCGGTGACATCGCCCTCTACGTGGCCGAGTACGCCGGCATCGCGCTCGGCCTCAGCCTGTTCGGGATCCCACCGATCGTCTCCCTGCCCGCGGCGTTCTTCGCCCACATCGCCATCGTGGTGAGGGGACGATACGCCTGGGTCGAGCGAGTCCTCATCGCTGTCTCCGCCGGGGTGGTCGTCTCGCTTGCCGTGGTCGTGCTCCACCGCGGTCTCCTCCCCTACTCGCCGTTCGGGTTCTCTGCATCCCCGTCGTTCTTCGTTCTGCTGGCCGCCAACGCGGGCGCCGTCGTGATGCCGTTCATGCTGTTCTTCCAATCCTCAGCGACTGCGTCGAAAGGGACGACGGTCGCCATCTCCCGCCAGTCCACGCTCCTCGGGGCGGTGGCCAGCGAGGTCCTGATGATCGTGGTCGTCATGATCGGCGCCGGACTCGCCGGTTCGTTCAGTTTCGCGACCGCCTCGGACTTCTCGTCGGCCCTGTCCTCCGGTCTGGGCACGTACGGAACGTACGTCCTCGGCATCGGCCTCGTGGCGGCCGCCTTCCTTGCCCTAGTGGTGGTCTCGCTCGGCAGTGCATGGGGAGTGACCGAGGCGCTCGGGCTTCGGCCGAGCGCAACGCGCTGGATCTACATCGTCGAGAGCGTACCGGCCGTGTTCATACCGCTCCTCTTCCCCCAGCTCGTCACGCTCGTGCTCGCGTTGATGGTCGCGATGGTGTTCATCCTCATTGTGCCGGGGGTCTTCCTCGGCACCTTAAGCTCGGACCCGACCGTGATGGGCTCGAATGCTTCCCGCGGGATCTGGAAGGGCGCTTTCTGGGTCAGCCTCGCCGCGATCGTCTCGGTCGGTGTGTTGGCCGTTGTCATTGCCGGATAGACCGGCGACGATCGGCTCGGCGGCGCCGAGGTCGATGGACCGGATCGACCCTGCGACCCTAGGGAACGATGCCATCGGGCGTTAGCGGCAGTGACCGCAGGCGACGGCCGGTCGCGTCGAAGATCGCGTTCGCGATCGCCGGGGCTACGGCGATGAGCGGCGTCTCGCCTCCGCCCTGGGACGGAAGGTCCGGCCGGTCCAGCAGCAGCACCTCGATCGGGGGAATGTCCCGGAACCGCGGGACTCGGTACTGAGAGAACCGGGGATTCAACACCCGGCCCGCTTCGAAGTGGACGGCCTCGTAGAGCGCGCCTCCGAGCGCCATCACCGCCGCTCCCTCGACCTGGTTCCGCAGGTTGGACGGGTGGACGATCGCGCCGCACTCGTAGCCGCTCACGAGGCGAACGACCTCGAGACGGCGGTCCGCGCCGACCTCGACCTCGGCGAAAGTGGCGACCCGGCCGCCCTTCTCGAGGCCGACGGCGATTCCTCGGCCCCGGCCGTCGGAACGACCGGAGGCAGCGGAGGGACGGGGTTCCCACCCGGCGTGCGCCGCGACCGCGCGAAGCACGTCGGCCAGTCGGTCGTCGGCAAGGTGACGGAGTCGGTAGGCGACCGGGTCGGCCGAGACCCGAGAGGCGAGCTCGTCCATGTGCGACTCGCGGGCAAAGTTGTTGGCGGTCGCGGCGAGAGCGCGGTACGACCCTTGGGCGAGGGGCGAGTCGGTCGGCTGGTTGTCGACACGCTGGTTCGGGATGCGGTACGGCGGGCGTGCGGCGGCCGAACCCGCGTTCAGGACATGGAACTCCCAGGCCGAAAGCGTGCCGTCCGTGGCGGCCGCGGAACGGACGTCGATCACGGCCATGGGCCGGAAGTAGGCCTGGGTGAACTCCTCCTCCCGGCTGAACGCGATCCGGACGGGACGGCCCGCCGCCTTGGCGATTCGAGCCGCCGCCACGGCGAGCTGGGCGGCGTGCTTTCCGCCGAAGCCGGAGCCCGTGGGAGGGACGATAATGTGAACCCGAGCGGGCGGGACCCCGAGGGCGTCCGAGAGCGCGTCCCGGGCGCGGAACGGTGTCTGGGTGCCCATCCACACGGTCACGCGGTCGCCCTCCCATGCGGCGAGGACCGCATGGGTCTCCATCGGACCGTGCACGATGTACGCGCTCGTGTAGGTCTCGCGGAGCGACACCGGGGCGGTGGCCCACTCCGCCTCGACGCTACCGCTCTCGTCGTGGACCACGTCCCAGAAATCCTCTCCTTCCGCTGGGTGCGCCCGAAGGTACTGGACGATCTCAGCCTCGGAAGGCTGCGGTGTCGACACCCACTCCGTCCGGACCGCCTTGACGGCCGCGAGCGCGGCGGGAAGGGTGGGAGCGGCGACGGCCACGAGGTCCCCCTCATGGATGGCGACGACCCCGGGGATTGCGCGGGCCGGCGCCAGGTCGACGTGCCTGAGCTGGGCGCCGTACGTAGGAGGGTAGACGATCTTTCCGAAGAGCATGCCATCCGGATGGAGGTCGGACGTGTACCGACGATGCCCGGTGACCACGTCCTCAGCCCCGACGTCCCGGGCCGGATGGCCCGCCCGTGTCCACTCAGAGGCCGGCGACGGCCGAGTGTCAGAGGGGACCATCTCGACCCGCCGCAGCCCGCGAACGAGCTCGCCGTATCCGACGGAGGGAACGGAGGCGGCGCCTCGGACCCGGATGGCGCCGTCCGCGGCCTCGACGGCGCTCGTCGGAACCCCGAAACGCGCCGCGCCCAGTGCGGAGAGCAGGGATCGGGCGGCGGTCCCCGTGACGCGAAGATGTTGGGCGGCGTCGGGCATCGAGCGGCTCCCGAACGTGCCCATGTCCCAAGGACAGACGTCGGTGTCTCCCATCGTCAGTTCCACCGAGGAAAGCGGAAGGCGAAGCTCCTCGGCGACGACGAGCGATAACGCAGTGCGGGTGCCCTGCCCCACCTCCACCTTACCGGTGAACGCCCGAGCTTTCCCGTCCTCCCCTAGGTGGATCCACGCTCCCCCGTGCGGAGGTCCCCCGGCTCCCCAACCGGAAGGGCCGGGCCGCTGCGCCGCCAGGACCACCACGAGTCCGTCCCCGAACCGGTCGAAGTACGGCCGACCGGTGGGAGGAAGCAGGTCGAACGGGACGGTCAACGCCTTCGTGCTCATGTCGTCGGTGTTCCCCCGGCCACCGTGGAGTGGGCGGCCCGCTGGACCGCGTCCAGGATCCGCAGGTAGCCGCCGCACCGGCAGAGGTTCCCGTCGAGGGACGCCCTGACCTCAGCGTCGGTGGGGGTAGGATTGCGGGCGAGCAGTGCGGCCGCCGCGATGATCATCCCCGGCGTGCAGAAGCCGCACTGGAACGCCCCGGCGTCGATGAACGCCTGCTGGACCGGATGGAGATGCTCACCGCGCGCCAGCCCCTCGATGGTCGTGATCGCGTGTCCCACCGCCTCACCAACGGGGGTCTGGCAGGCGCGGACCGCCACTCCGTCGAGCATCACCTTGCACGCCCCGCACTCTCCCTCGCCGCACCCGTACTTGGTCCCGGTCAGGCCGAGCTCCTCTCGGAGGACGTAGAGCAGGTTGCGGTCCGGGTCGAGCGCGACTGCGTGCTCCGTCCCGTTCACCTTCAGCCGGACGACCGGGCGGGTTCGGGCGGACACTGTAGGCGCTGACATCGACCCCTCCGGTCCGAAGCGGAGCCCGCCCAGGACGCTTCGTCGGTGGCGACACTCGTACGCCACTTATCACGATCCGCTCGCTTCGACCGAACGCCCTTCGCACCGGCGCGGACCCGGAGGGACTCCTGCCGTGCGCCCGGAGCAGTCCTGAAATAGCGCGAGCCCGCTCGCCGCCCCCGGCCGGCGATGGCGGATTGGTTCAACGCGGTCACCTGGGTCGTCTTCGCAGGCCTCTCCGCCCTCAACCTTCTCGTCCTGCTCTACCGGACCGAGTGGGGGGCCCGGATTCGACCGGGGGTCCTGCGAACGCTGCGCCGCCTTTCGGGGCGAGAGGACCTCAACTGGCTCGACTGGCAGCCGATCCTCGTCGCCGCGGCGATCGCGTTCGCGGCCGTGAGCGTGTACGGGCTCGTGAGCGGACAGTATGGCTGTCACCCGCCCGGGGTGAGCGACCCGGTCGGGGTCCTCAATTCGGGCCGAGCGTTCTGGTCTGGCCAGGACCCGTTCAAGGTCCCGGACTGCGGAGGGAGCATCGAGGTCCCGTACGGCCTCGCATCGGTCCTCATCAGCGCCATCGGGAGCGTGGGTGGACTGCCCGGCATCTACGTGGTCTGGGGGGCGGTCGCTCTCGCGATCCTGCCGCTCACCTGGGCGGTCGCCGGTCCCGACCGACGCTACGTGCTCCTGTTCGTCGGGACCTCCGTGCTCCTCGTTCCCCTCGTCTCCTCCCAGATCGACGGGGCCACGAACGCCATCGTTCCCACGACCGTGCTCCTGTCGCTCTACTTGGCACGGCGGAACGAGCCCCTGGCCGCGGCGCTGGGCGGCTTCCTTTCGACCGCGCGGTTCCCGAACCTCCTGCCGATCCTCGGGGCGACCGGCGGGTTCCGTCGCCGACCCTATCTATCGTTCCTGGTCGCTCTCGTCACGTTCGCCGGGATCACCGGGATCACGTTCGTGCTCTGGGGGAACGAGTTCCTGGGCCCGGTGTTCCTCCAGCAGGTCGGCCGTCGCTCGTTCTCCCTCAACTTCTACGGGATCCTTCTCTTCCAGAACTGGCTTCCCGGCGGGAACGGCGTCGAGGCGCTCCAGGTCGCCCTGACCGTAGCCCTCGTGCTGGCGACCTTCTTCACCGTCCGCACGCCGATCGTCGCGGCGTCGATCGTGCTCGTGGGGTTCGCGCTCCTGACCCCGTTCCTTTCGTTCAACATCCTCGTCTGGCTCATCCCCGTGGCGATCGTCGGGGTCCGGGCGCGATGGTGGCTCTGGTCGATCGCGTTTGTCGGGTCGTTGAACTACGACCTCGCGCTCAACGTCTGGGCCTGGGACGACGGCGTAACGTGGCCGTCGATGGTCTTCGACGTGGTCCTTACCGGACTCCTTCTCGCGCTGTTCGTCGACCTCTGGCGAGGGGAGCTCGCCGCCCGGCGGGCGAGCGGCTCTCCGACCGAGCCGGCCGCGACGGCCCCGACCACTACTTCTTGAGCGCGCTGACGAGCTCCCCGACCGCCTTCTGGGCGTCGCCGTAGAGCATGTGGCAGTTGTCGCGGTAGAAGAGGTCGTTCTCGATCCCGGCGAACCCCTTCCCCTTCCCGCGCTTGATGACGATGACGTTCTTCGCGTTCTCGACGTCGAGGATCGGCATCCCGTAGAGGGCGCTGCCTTCGCGGTGTGCCGCCGGGTTCACCACGTCGTTCGCCCCGATCACGAGGACGACGTCCGTGTTCGGGAACTCGGCGTTGATCTCGTCCCGGTCGAACAGCTTGTCGTAGGAGATCCCCGCCTCGGCGAGCAGCACGTTCATGTGCCCGGGCATGCGGCCCGCGACCGGGTGGATCGCGAACTTCACGGGCACGCCGCGCGCCTCGAGAAGGTCGGCGAGCTCCTTGACCTTCCCCTGCGCCTGGGCGACCGCCATCCCGTAGCCGGGGGCGACGATCACCTGGTTCGCGTACTGCATCTGCACCGCGACGTCGCTCGCCTCGATCGGCTTCAGCGACCCCTTCATCTGGGTGCCGGTCTCCTCGACCGCCCCGAAGGCGCTGAAGAAGACGTTCGACACCGAGCGGTTCATCGCCTTCGCCATGAGGAAGGTGAGCAGCGAACCCGACGCTCCGACCAGCGT
Organism: Thermoplasmata archaeon; assembly: GCA_035502015.1. Taxonomy (GTDB): domain Archaea; phylum Thermoplasmatota; class Thermoplasmata; order Lutacidiplasmatales; family UBA184; genus Lutacidiplasma. The sequence goes on from DATJVA010000049.1 coordinate 23,713, forward strand.
ACCCGCGATCACCATCGCGTAGCCCGCGTCGCCGAGGGGCCCGTTGACGAGCGCGAATCCGTCGATCCCGACCGCGATCCCCGTGAGCGCGTTGAACAGGCTGATGACGACCGGCATGTCCGCGCCGCCGATCGGGATCGTGAGCAGTATCCCGTAGAGGACCAGGAGGACGTAGAACGGCAGGAGCCAGAAGACGTTCCAGGTGATCAGCGCGAGCACTCCGCAGGCGACCCCGACGATGAGGACCGCCATGTTGGTGACCTGGCGGGCCGGGAAGACGATCGCCTTCGACGGCATCCACTCCTGGAGCTTCAGGAAGGCGATCATGCTGCCCGCGATCGAGATCGAACCGATCACGGCCCCCGCCACGCTGAGGGCCGCCGTGATCTGCAGCGACCCGGTCGCGGTCTGGGGGAGCACGGTGTACAGCTCGACCGCCGCGATCGCCGCGGCCGCTCCGCCTCCCATTCCGTTGAACATCGCCACCATCTGGGGCATCGCCGTCATCTTGACGACCCGCGCCCAGTAGTACCCGCCCAGGCCGCCCATCGCGACGCCGAGGGCGATCCACGCGAAATTGCTCAGTCCGGGCGAGAGGAACGTCACGACGACCGCGATCAGCATCGCGAGGCCGGCGTAGAGGATCCCGCGGCGGGCCGTCTCGGGCCCGCTCAACGCCTTGAGACCGAGGATGAAGACGAGGACCGCGACGACGTACACCGCGTCGATCAGGTCGCCGACCCACCAGTACGTCATGCCGCACCTCCCGGCTTTGTCGGCGTCGGAGGCTTCTTCTGCTTCGAGCGGTCAAACATCGAGAGGATCCGCTCGGTGACGACGTAGCCGCCCGTCACGTTCATCGCGCCCATCACGGTCGCGATGAATCCGATGATCAGCTCGGTCGTGTTGTTGGCGAGCCCGAGGGCGACGATCCCTCCCACGAGAACGATCCCGTGGATGAAGTTCGACCCGCTCATCAGCGGAGTGTGGAGCAACGTCGGGACCCGGCTGATCACCTCGTAGCCCACGAACACGGCGAGCAGAGCGATGAGCAGCGCCGTCCAGAGGTCGGCCGCCATCTACGCCGCCCCCTTCGCGAGCATGTCGGCGGTCGGCTTGTGGATCACCGAGCCGTTCTGGACCAATAGGCCGGCCGCGAGGATCTCGTCCGAGTAGTCCGTCGTGAGCCCCTTCTCCTTGGTGATGAGAAGGGTCAGGAACGACTCGAGGTTCTTCGCGAACATCTGGCTCGCGTGGAACGCGAGCCGACTCGGGAGGTTGAGCGGTCCCGAGATCGTGACCCCGCCCACCACGACGTCCTCTCCGGGCTTCGTGAGTTCGCAGTTCCCGCCCGACTCGGCCGCCATGTCGACGATCACCGCGCCCGGACGCATCGAAGCGACCATCTCCTTGCGGATGAGAATCGGCGCCTTCCGACCCGGGATCGCCGCGGTCGTGACGACGACGTCCGCCTCGGCGACCGCCTTCGCGAGCATCGCCTGCTCCTGCTTCTTCTCCTCGTCCGTCAGTTCGCGGGCGTATCCGCCGCCGCCCTCGGCGTTGATCTGGAGCTCGAGGAACTTCGCTCCGAGGCTGCGGACCTGCTCTCCCGCCGCCCGGCGTACATCGTACCCTTCGACGACCGCGCCGAGCCGCTTCGCGGTGGCGATCGCCATCAGTCCGGCGACCCCCGCTCCGAGGACGAGGACCTTGGACGGTCGGATCGTCCCTGCCGCGGTGGTGAGCATCGGAAGGAACTTCGGGCTGAGGCTCGCACCGATCAGGACGCACATGTACCCGGCGACCGTGGCCTGCGAAGAAAGGACATCCATGCTCTGCTCGCGGGTGATCCGCGGCAGGAGCTCGAGGGCGAACGCGGTGATCTTCCCGTCCCGCATCTTCGCGACGCAGTCGAGGTTCCGGCTCGCGTTGACGAGCGCCACGAGGACGGTTCCCGGCTTCATCATCGCGACCTCCTGCGGGGTCGGTGGCTGGACCTTGAGCACGACCGCGGCCCCACCGAAGAGCGACGCGCGGTCCGCGACGACCTGGGCCCCCGCGGCCACATAGGCGTCGTCCGGGTATCGCGAGCTGGCGCCGGCGCCGGCTTCTACGGCGACCTCGACCCCGGACTTCGTCAGCCCCTTGACGACGTCGGGAACCAGAGCGACGCGCTTCTCCCCCGGAGTGACCTCTGTAGGCACCGCGATGCGAACGGCCATAGAAATCGCTGGGGTGTCTATTCCGGGAGATTATACGCTTGATGTGTCCGTGGGTTGACCGAATGGAGGCTCCTTTCGACATCGCCATCATCGGCGCCGGAATGGTCGGCCTCGCGACCGCATGGGAAGTGCACCTCCGACGCCCCGAACGATCGCTCGTCGTGCTCGAGAAGGAGGCGACGGTCGCGGCGCACCAGTCGGGCCACAACAGCGGAGTGGTCCACTCGGGCGTCTACTACCAGCCGGGTTCGATGAAGGCGCGGCTCTGCCTCGACGGGCGCGCGAAGCTGCTCGACTTCGCGCACCGGGAAGGGATCCGTACCTCCCGAATCGGCAAGGTCATCGTCGCGTCGTCCCCGGACGAGCTCTCAGCGCTTTCTACGATCGAGGAGAAGGCCCGGGCGAACGGCGTTGAGGACGTTCGTCGGCTGGGTCCGGGGGAACTCGAGTCCCGGCTGCCGGGGATTCAAGGGGCGGGTGCCGTGGAAGTCCCCTCGGCGGCGATCATCGACTACCCCGGGGTCGCCCGTCGGCTCGTCGACCTTCTCTCCGCGGACGGGGTCGAGACCCGGCTCGGGTGCGAGGTGCGGAGGGCGAAGCAGAGCGAGGACGGGTGGCGGGTCGAGACCAGCAAGGGAGACCTGCGCGCCCGGTTCGTGATCAACTGCGGCGGACTGCAGAGCGACCTTCTGTCCGAGAAACTGGGTGTTTCACCGCCGGTGCGGATCGTCCCTTTCCGGGGCGACTTCTATCGTCTGAGCGAACGGCTAAGGCCGCGGATCCCCTGCCTCGTCTATCCCGTTCCGGACGCGGATGTCCCGTTCCTCGGCGTCCACCTCACTCCCACGGTCGATGGGGAGCTGCTCGCCGGGCCGAACGCCGCGCTGGCCCTTTCCCGGGAGGGATATCGCGGTGGTCAGTGGACCCTCGCCGAGCTCGCGCAGATGGCCCTGTTCCCCGGGTCGGTCGGGCTCGCTCGCCGCTATGGGATGTACGCCGCGCGCGAGTGGCTCAAGTCGTGGAGCCCCGCCGAGTTCCTGTCGGCGGTCCAACGGCTCTGGCCGGAAGTCGAGGAACGCGACCTGGTCGGCCGCACGTCCGGGGTCCGGGCGCAGGCGGTCCGGCCCGACGGGTCGCTCGAGGACGACTTCGTCCTCGTTCCCGGTCCCCGCTCGCTCCATGTTCTCAACGCCCCGTCGCCGGCGGCGACCGCGGCGTTCGCGATCGGGGAGCGCGTCGCGGACGAAGCGGGATTCTCTCGCCCCGCGCGATCGGGCGGGAGCGCCGGCGCGGGCGAACGCTCATAGACCGCCTCATCGTCCTCGCGACGATGGCGGAACGCCCCGGGAGGGTCGCCGCCCGCCGCTGGTCCGACCGGATCGTGGAGGGGGACGCCCGCGAGGTCCTCGAGCGGATGCCGCCCGAGGTCGTCGAGCTGGCGATCACTTCTCCGCCCTACAACGTTCGGATCCCGTACCGCGGCTACACGGACGACCTCCCTCCCGAGGAGTACCTCCGCTGGCTGAAGGGGGTCTGGGCCGCGCTCTACCGCGTGCTGGTGCCCGGCGGCCGGTTCGTCCTCAACGTCGCGCCGACCTCGATCAAGAACTTCCAGCCGATCCACCACGACCTCTCGCGCGACCTGCGCGACCTCGGCTACATCATGCGAACGGAGATCATCTGGTACAAGCAGACGATGGGTCGCCGGACCGCCTGGGGGAGCTGGCGGAGCCCGTCGAACCCCCACATCGTCCCGTCGTGGGAGTACGTCCTCGTTTTCTCGAAGGGGCAGTGGCGGCTCCCCGGAGACCCGAGCGCGGTCGACATCACGGCGAAGGAGTTCGAGCGTTTCTCGGACGGGTTCTGGCCGATCCCTCCCGAGCGCCGTCGTAACGGTCACCCGGCGCCGTTCCCCGAGGAGCTGATCGAGCGCCTCGTGAAGTTCTACAGCTATCGGGGCAACCTGGTCCTCGACATGTTCGGCGGGACCGGCACGGTCGCCGCCGTGGCGCGGCGCCTCGGTCGACACTACCTCCACGTCGACGCCTCGCACGAGTACTGCCGGAACGCCGCCGAGCGGGTGCGCCGAGCGGATCCCCCGGCCGATGCGCCGATCCCACCCCCGCCCGCGGCGGACCGGTACCCCATCCCGGCGGCACCCCGGACCCGACGCGGCTAGTTCACGGCCCTCGCCGCCAGGCGCGCCCGGGCGACTCGTCGGGCGAGAGGAGGGACCGCGAGGTAGGAAAGCCCGTAGATCCCGGCCGCCCACGTGTCGAGCGTCCAGGCGCGTTCCTCCGGGTGCCGGGCGAGGAATCGAAGGTACTCGGCGGTCCGGTGCGCCGCATCCCGTCGGGGCGCCCCGGCACCGACCTGCTCGACGAGCGAACCGCCGAGATAGAGCCGCTCGTGGTTCACGGCACGGGCCGTGAGCCACCCTGCGAAGTCCGGTCGACCGTGCCGAGCGGCGATCTCTGCCATGTCGCGCTCGCTCTTCGTGGCGTGGTCGAGCCAGCGGATGACGTGCGTCACGTTGCCGGCGTAGAACCGGTACCGAGTCAGGCGGCGGTCGTCCAGGAACACGCCGGACGGCGAGAGCGCTCCCGTGAGGAACAGAAAGAGGTCTTCGAGCTGCGTTCGCTCGAAAGCGTCGCCCAGCTCCCCGTCGAGCAGCTCCCGTCGGAGCGCCATCGTGCTCGTCCCGAACGTGGCGTGCGTCTTCGAAGTGGCGAGGTCGAGGAGGTCGGCCTTCTCGCCCGCCGGCCGGTAGACGGGGCCGAGCGTGTCAAAGCCGACATCGACCTCATGGGACCGCCATTGCGCGGGCGGAGTCGGACGGCCCTCCGCGTCGATCACGGTGACCCGGTTCCGGTAGAACCCGAGGTCCGGGTGCTCGCCGAACGCCTCGAGCACGCGAGCGAGGCGCGCCGGCTCGAACTCGTCGTCGTCGTCACAGAACGTGATGATCGGAGCGCGAGCGACACGCACCGCGTGCCGGAGCCAGCGCCCGATCCGGCGCTCGTCATCGAACAGCACGGTCGCCCCGACCTCGGCCAGCTCGCGGTCCCCGGCCTCCGACCAGAAGTTCTTGATCACCACGACCTCGAACCGGTCCCGTTCGAGCGTCTGGGCGAGGAGAGAGCGCACGGCGATTGGCAGGTACTTCTGCCGATTGTACGCCCCAACGATGACGGAGACCTCGGGTCGGTTCGGCATCGGGCCCCTACGCGCGGGATCCGGCGGGAAGGACCCGGTGCTCGAGCTCGGACGCGGTGAACTCGAGGAGAGGCTCGAGGTTGACCGTGTCGGCGCGGTTGTACCGGACGAGCCGATCGAGCGCGGATGCGCTGCCGCGGCGGTACTCCTGCCAGAGGCGCACCGCCTCGAGGCCGTCGACCCCCTCGACCCCGGTACGGTCGCCGAGGCCCAGCCGCTGCTCGATCCGCTTGAGCCCTCCCGCATGGCCGATCCGGTAGAGGAGGAACCTGAGGTCGATGTGGGCCGGCGGTACCGTCATCTGCGGGAACGAGGCCAAGAGGAACGGTACGTCGAACCGACTTCCGTTGAACGTCACGAGCACCTGGTACCGTCCCAGGTAGGCGGGCAGCTCCTCGAGGTCGTCCCCCGCGACGAAGGACCGGGTCGCACCGCCGCCGTGGACGGTGACGACCGTCACGATCCCACCGTACGGGGAGAGCCCGGTCGTTTCGATGTCGAGGTAGGCGGTCTCGTGCGCGAACGCCGGATAGAGGCGCCAGTGCTCACGGCCCGGGAGGCGACGAGCGAACCAACCCGCGTCGCGTTCCGCGAGGGCTTGCTCGCTGCGCTCGAGCTCGCGCGCGAGTCGCGCGCGGGTCGTCGCAGAGACGCCAAGCGCGCCGGGGCGTTCGAGAAGGTCCCGCCAGTCCCGGTACCCGGCTTGCCAGAGGTCCGCTTCGGTCGCGGGGCCGACCCCGGGCAGGTGTTGGAACGTCGCCCGCAGCACGGACGCCCACGACGGAGGGCGGCCCTTTTAGTCTTGTCTGGCGGCCGTCGGGCGAGGGTCCGCCGCCTCGACCGGCAGAGGGCCGAGCGGGGCGACGAGCTCCTTCACCACCGACCAGAACTTCGGCACCTCGTCGCGCGGGAGCCTTTGTCCGTAGAGCGGCGCGCGGCACTCCGCCTCGAGCAGCTCCGGGTCGTCCGCGTCCCAAACGAGACGCACGACCCAGTCGTCCCGTTCGAGCTCGAAGGCGTAGACCCGCTTTCGCGGGTCGGTCGGCACCGGGTTCGGTTCGAGGATGTCGAGCGGTGGGTCCGGGGGCGGAGCGATCCCCGGCATGAGCGTCACCGGGGGAGGTCGGGGCGGGAGCTTCAGGCGGATCCACGCGACGACCGGCCAGTGGTTGTGCGACACGCCGAGCGACGGCACTTCCGAGCGGACAGCGATGACGGCTTTACGGTACGCTATCGAGCCGGTCGGCTCGGCGGTCGTTCTCGGGGTTTCAAAAAAAAGAAACCACACGCGTTCTGTTTAACTGCCAAGCGTAGCCAGTTGACGTAGCTGCGGACGTTAGTGGCCGCGGGCTGAACAGATCGCCCGAAGGCTTTCTGCGTACACCCCGGCTCTATCGATCTCGTCTTCTACGAATGTCCTTAGAGGTCTCTCTTTTTCGAGGGGGTTTCGGGCTTAGATGCTTTCAGCCCTTATCCCGTAGCGCGTGGCTGCTCAGCGATGCCCTGCCGGACAACTGATGGACTAGAGGCGCCGATTCCCCGTTCCTCTCGTACTGTG
>DATJVA010000050.1:0-5861 GCA_035502015.1 Thermoplasmata archaeon
CGTCGGTCAACCTGACCGGCATCAGCGTCCAGGTGAACACGACCGGCCCCGAGTTCAACCTCACCGTCTCCGGTGCCGGCTCGGTGCTTTCGGCCATCGACAGTTCGATCGACGTCAACTGGACGACCGTCGGCGGGGGCCTTTATTCCGAGACCCCGCCGTTCGCGTGGGACTCGAACAAGCTGGTCTTCACAGACGGAGCGCTCGGATACCTCGGGAACGTATCGTCCACGACCGGCGTCGTGAACGTGTTCAGCACCTCCGCGATCCTGGAGGACTCCGCGAGTCAAGTGTATCTCTACCGCTGGGCGCAGGTCAACATCACTTCCACCCCGGATCGTCCGCTCCAAGGGGCTCAGCTCTCGATGTACTACGCCTACGGTTCGGACCAGGCGAACAACGCGACCGTGACGGCGATCAACGACATCGCGACGGTCAACCCTGCGATGTGGGGCTACCTGGAGTACTGGGACGGCGCCCACGGGGCGGCCGGCTGGGGAGTCTCCAACGCCGAGGGCGACGCCGCGCTCCTGGTCGCATCGAACGAGCTTACCTATCAGACGCTGCCCGACGGGAACTTCCTTGGCGGATACCACGTGGGAGTGTCGGTGCCGGGCTTCACCGTCCCGAGCCACTGGTTCAACTGGTCGGTCTCCCCGTACCCTCAAGGGGTGGCGAGCGGAACGGCGGGGTACGCCCGACCGGACTACGCTCCTGCCCAGGGCTTCCCGAACTTTGTCTTCACGATCCGGGTGACGTCCGCCTCGCCACCCTCTTCCGCGACCCTGAGCCTCTCGGGCCACTACTTCACGGCCGGAACGGTGGCGTTCAACGGCACGGCGACCGCCACGATTGAGGTCTATGCGACCCCGACCGGGGGCGGCAATGCGATCCCGCTCGGGACAGGAACGGCGGCCGCGAACTCCGCGTTCAACGTCACGTGGTACTCGCTCAACAACGTCCTCTCCGCAGGCTCGTCGTACACACTGTCCGTCACGGCCACGGCGAACGGTGTTACTTCGGAGCCGTACCTGATCCAGGGAACGTACACGGTCTCCGGCGGGCCCTCGCACAACTTCTTCACGCAGACCTTCCTGGGCCTCCCGGTCTGGCTCTGGCTCGCGATCGCGGCGGCCGCGGTGGTCGCGATCGTGGCGTTCCTTCTCATCGCGCGGCGCCAGGCAGCCGGCAAGCTCGTCGAGTGCGGCGAGTGCGGTAACCTGATCCCCGAAGAGGCAACCGTCTGTCCAAAGTGCGGTGCAGAGTTCGAGAGCGACCTGATCCGCTGCAGCCGATGCGCCTCCACGATCCCGGCCGACTCGAAGTTCTGCCCCGAGTGCGCGGCGCAGCTGCTGGGTAAGCCCGGCGAGGCCGAGTCGGACCCGGAGAAGCAGGCGTACGCTGACTTCACGGGGAAGTACCGCGCCGAGGCGAAACGGGAGCTCGGCGACAACTACACCGAGGGAGCGTTCTGGGACTGGTGGAAGCGCCAGCCGACGTACACTCCGTTCAGCCAGTGGAGCCTCCAGCAGGGCCAGGGGACGGCGCGCGCCGGGATGACGGCGCCACCGGCAGGCACCGAGACGGCGCCCGAGACCCCGCCCGCGAAGCCGCCGAAGGGTGGCGCTCCTCCGTCCACCGGACGGAAGGAGCCCGGAGCGGCCGCTGCCCCGTCCACCGCCGCGGCGCCTCCGACGACGACCACGACGGTGCCACCCCCTGCAACGGGGGCGGGCACTCTGAAGGCGTGTCCGAGCTGCGGCAAGGAGATCCCGGCGGAGTACCTCGTCTGTCCGTTCTGTAACGCCGTGACCCAGTAGAGCCCCCGGGCCCGCACCGCGGGTCCGCTCACCCAACCCTTTCCCATCACCCTTTATCTCGGTCGGTCGTTCCGCGAAAGCGGTGGATATGGCCGGAGACGTCAACCGGGGCCGCCTGAAGCTCGAATGGGCTCGGGACCACATGCCGGTGCTCGAGGGGATCCGCCGGCGCTTCGAGACCGAGCGCCCGCTCTCCGGGCTCACCGTCTCCGCCGTCCTCCACGTCGAGGCGAAAACGTGCATCCTCGCGCTGGCGTTGAAGGCGGCCGGCGCGGACGTGCGCCTCGCGGCGAGCAACCCGCTGTCGACCGACGACGACGCTGTGGCGGCCGTCCGTGAGCAAGGCGTCCCGACGTGGGCGGAGAAGGGAGAGTCGCTTACCCAGTACCGCGCCGGTGTCCAAGAGGTCCTCGACGCCGACCCGGACGTCATCGTGGACGACGGCGCGGACCTGGTCGCTCTTGTGCACACGAGCATCGGCAAACGCGGCAAGATCCGAGGGTCGACCGAGGAGACGACGACGGGCGTCACCCGTCTTCGGGCGCTCGAACGGACGGGAAAGCTCCTCTTCCCGGCGATCAACGTCAACGACGCCGAGATGAAGCACCTGTTCGACAACCGCTACGGCACCGGTCAGTCGACGATCGACGGCCTTCTCAGCGCCACGAATCTCTTGGTCGCCGGTAAGGTCTGCGTGGTCGCCGGCTACGGCTGGTGCGGGAAGGGGGTAGCGGCCCGCCTCCAGGGAATGGGCGGTGACGTGATCGTCACGGAGGTGGACCCGGTGCGCGCCATCGAGGCGCGGCTCGACGGGTTCCGCGTCATGCCGATGCTCGACGCCGCGAAGGAGGCGGACATCATCGTCACGGTGACCGGCAACACCGAGATCGTCCGCGCCGAGCACTTCCGCGTTCTCAAGGACGGTTGCCTGCTCGCCAACTCGGGACACTTCGACGTCGAGGTCTCGAAGAAGGACCTCGAGGGGATGGCCGTCAGCCACCGGGTGGCCCGTCCCAACGTCGAGGAGTACCGGTTCGCCGACGGTCGTCGGGCGTACCTGCTCGCCGAGGGACGGCTCGTCAACCTCGCGGCCGGCCAGGGCCACCCGGTCGAGATCATGGACCTGTCGTTCGCCCTGCAAGCGCTCAGTGCGGAGCACCTCGCGAAGCACGGGCGCGAGATGGCGGTGCGCGTGCACCCCGTCCCTCCCGAGCTCGACCGCGAGGTCGCCCGGGCCGCGCTAGCTCCGCTCGGGGTCCGGCTCGATGAGAGGACGGACGAACAGGTGAAGTACGCCGCGGCATGGGAGGGAGGAACACAATGAGCGAAGAGAAGGTCCCGAGCGAGCTTCGGTACACGAAGAGCCACGAGTGGGTGAAGGTCGAGGGGAACGTCGCGACGGTCGGGGTCACCGACCACGCGCAGGCGGCGCTCACCGACATCGTGTTCGTCGACCTTCCGGCGGCCGGCAAGGCCGTCCAGAAGGGCGGGAGCGTCCTGGTCCTCGAGTCGGTGAAGACGGTCGCCGACGTGTACGCCCCGGGGAACGGCTCGGTCACCGAGGCGAACCCAGAGCTGAAGGCACATCCTGAGCTCGTCAACCACGACCCGTACGGGAAGGGTTGGCTGTACCGGCTCGAGCTCGCGGCGCCGATCCCCGCGGCGGAGCTCATGAGCGCCGACGAGTACCGTGCGTTCGTCGCCTCGGGGAAGTGAGTCGACCGACCGGGGAGCCGGGGCGCGATCCTAGCGTCCCTTGAACTCGGGCTTCCGACGCTCAAGGAAGGCGCGCATGCCCTCGTGGCGGTCGTCCGTGCCGAACGTGAGGCCCGCCGATTCGCCTTCCATGTAGAGCGCGCTTTCGAGGGAAGAGTCCATCCCTCGGTCGATCACCCGCTTCACCCACTGCACGCCCAGCGGAGCTCGGCTCGCGATCGTTGCGGCGATCGCGTCCACGTCCTCGCGCGCGCTCGCCGCCGGCACCACCTTCGTGACGAATCCCATCCGCGCGGCCTCTTCGGCCGAGACCGGCACCCCCGTGAAGGAGAGAAGCTTCGTCCGGGCGGGACCGATGAGCCGCGTGAGCCGGGACGCTCCGCCCATTCCCGAGTGGATGCCGACCGTCACCTCGGGCAATCCGAGGAGGGCACCTTCGGCCGCGATGATGAAGTCCGCCGCAAGGGCGAGCTCGAGTCCACCGCCGAGCGCGTACCCCTCGACGAGGGCGATCACGGGCGCGGGGAACCGCTCGATCCGGCCGGCGACCCGCTGGCCGTGGAACCCGAACGCGACGCCTTCCGCGAGCGTCTTCCGTTCCATCTCGGCGATGTCGGCCCCCGCCGCGAACACGGGGGACGAACCGGCCAGAACGACGACCCGGACCCCATGCTCCCCCTCGAGTCCGCGGAAGGCCAGGTCCACCTGGTCCAAGAGGTCGGAGTTGAGCGCATTCAACGCTTCCGGGCGGTCGAGGAGGACCCACGCCACCGGCCCCTTCCGTTCGACCCGGACCAGACGCAGTGGCCACGACCGCTCCCCTCGGGAGGCGCGCTCTACGAGCTCCTTCGAGATCGGGAAGTTTCCCGGCCAGCGTTGAGCGTACTGCTCAACGAGCCGCAGGCCCTCGGGGACCCCGACGGACGAGAGCTGAGCGAAAGGACCCCAGCGTCGACGAAGACCTACGGTCGCCCCGCGGTCGGTCGCTTCGGGGCTCGCGACCCCCTCCTCCACGAGCCGGGTCGCAATTCCGATCGTGAGCCCGAGCAAGCGCTCTCGGACAGCCGCCTTTCGGGTCGGGTCGACTTCGGTCTCCTTCCAGTTCCAGGGTTGCCCGGACCGGAACTGGGCCTCGAGGGACTTCGAAGGCGCGTACGCCGGGCCGAAGGCTCGGTAGAGGCTCGACTCGGCGTGGAAGGCGATCGCGACGCCGGTGACGTTCATCAGCTCGAACGGCCCGAGGGTTGCCCCGAACAGCTCCCGACCGACCTCCTCGATCGTGGCGAGGCTCGCCACGTTCTCTTCGGCGAGCCGAGTGGCCTCGTTCAGGAACGGCACGAAGAACCGGTTCACGCAGAATCCCGCGCGGTCCGCGGTCTCGATCGGTACCTTTCGGATGAAGTAGGCGAACCGCTCGAGCTCGGCCATGGTGACCCGGTCGGTCGCGCCACCGGCGATGATCTCGAGCAGCTTGTTCACCGCGGCCGGGTAGAAGAAGTGTAACCCGGCGAACCGGCCGGGGTTCGGGAACCCATCGGCAAGGTCGGTCACGGACAGCGAGGAGGTGTTCGTCGCGACGAGCGCGTCCCGGCCCAGGAGCGGAGCCAGCTCCGTGAATAGTGCCCGCTTCACTTCGCGTTCCTCGAACACCGCTTCGATGACGAGGGTGGCGTCCCGAACGGTCTCGGCCATGTCGGTCGAGAAGGAGACCCGCGCGAGGACCTCGTCCCGGCGGGCCGGGGTCATCTTCTTGCGTTCGATCGCCCCCGCGAGCATCTTCTCGATGAGCCCTCGGCCGCGGGCGAGCGCCGCCTCATCCACATCCCGCACCCGCACGGTGAAGCCCGCCTGAGCGCACGCTTGAGCGATCCCGCTTCCCATGTTGCCCCCGCCGAGCACCGCGACGACGGCGGGCGGGCGAAGGGTCGGTACCACCATTGAGGTCCACCAAGCCCTGAGGGGCTCGGCGGCGGAGCAGGGGTGCGCCCTAATAATCGTTCGGTGGGGGGCGGACCTTCGCTCGGTCGATCGACCGACCCCGACATCCCTTAAGGCCCGAGCCTTGCCCCTTCTGTGGCGACCGGCCCCACCGAGCCCGAAGTCGAGGCAGCCCTCGCTACCGAACGCCAGTTCGTTCTGACGTTGGGGGGTTTCGCCCTCGAGCTCGCCGGCGCGACCCTCGTTACCCATGAGAAGCTTCCGGTGCCGCGGTTCAACTTCGTCCAGGAGCTCGGAGTGGGCCGTGAGCGCCAGACCACGTTCTTCGAACACGCGCTCGACCACTACTTCCAGCGGGCACTCCGACCGACCTTCCGGGTTCCGGAC
>DATJVA010000051.1:0-15750 GCA_035502015.1 Thermoplasmata archaeon
CGACTGGCCCTGGCCCGACGATGTCTCGTGCCGATTCCAGCGGAAGGGGATGTGGTCGTCGCGGCAGGTGGAGAAGGAGCGAGCGGAGGGTCGGCCTCGTTCCGTCGTCTTGGACGACCCTCCGGAGGCGGGGCGGATGAGACGGTCCTAGCTTCTGGTCGCGCGTTCAAACGTGCCGGCGGGTCGATCGACCTCGAGCGACCCGACCGGCGCTTCTGGCTCGCCCGCGGGAACGAGGGTCGCGAGTATCTCCTCGAGCAGGTCGCGGCAATCGACCGCGTCGCCGTGGCCCAGCGCCGGATGCCTCTCCTTCCGTTCCAGCGCCCGGTGAGCCTTCCTCCGCGCCTCGCCCGTGCGGCGGTCAACCTCGGGCGCGTGACACCGAAGGACCGAGTGCTCGACCCCTTCCTCGGTACGGGAGCCCTCCTGGCCGAAGCGGGACTGCTCGGGGGTCGCCTCTACGGCATCGACCGGGACCCCGCCATGGTCCGGGGTGCACTGCAGAACCTATCCTTCCTCGGGGTCGCCGCGGATGAGCTGCTCGTCGGGGATTCTCGGGAGGTGGAGTTCGGCGAGCGGTCGGTTCGGTTCTCTGCGCTCGTCACCGACACTCCGTACGGCCGATCGTCCAGCACGGGAGGGGAGGCGGTCCTCGAGCTGATCTCCCGCGTTCTGGAACGCTGGTCGGACCGACTGACCGATAACGGCCGGGTCGTTGTCGTCGTTCCTTCGGGCCTTTCCCCGGGAGCCCTCCCCGGGACCCCCCGGTTCCGGGTCCCTGTGCGGGTCCATCGAAGCCTCACGCGCGAGTTCTGTCTGTACGAGAAGGCCGGGCTCACACGAAGCTCGTGCTGAGGGTCGCGGTGGGGGACGGCGAAGCGCTCGCGGTCGGCGCACAGAGCATGTTCGCCTGGAAGGAGAGCCCGACCCCGACCGCGGTCGCGGGCTGTGGATCGTACGAATCGGTGAGAAGGACTCTCACCGACGCGGTGTGGCCGCCGGTGGCATTCACGGTGATGTAGTCGGACTCGGGAAGCGCTACCTTTCCACCCGAGAGGATGACGACCTGGCCGTCCGGCAGGTAGAACGTCCAGGTGGCGTTCGCCTGCCACTCGTCGAACTGGGACCCGGAGAGATTGAAGGTCCCACCGGTTCCTTGTCCGGAGACATTGACCACCGAAGCGACCAGCAGGAATCCGTGCGGCACCGGGTCCTGGTTGTTGACGGACAGCGTGAGATTGGTGCCGACGAGCGCGTTCGGCGGCAGCGGCGAGACCGGCGTGGCGTCCGCCGCCCCGAGCGACGCGGTCCCGCTCGGGGTCCCCAGGGGAACCACAACGAAACCCGTGATCAGGATAGCGGCGACGAGGCCGCCAACGATGTACCGACCGGTGCCGATCGGAGTGATGTCGTTGAGCGGCGGAGGGTGGCGAAGCCCCAGGAAGAGGACCAGGATCGCGAAGAACAGCCAGCCGAAGTAGAACAGTCCGAGGCCGAACAGAAGGACGACCGCGGCGTAGCTCACGAACCGGGCGCGTTCACCGAAGAGGGCCCGGAAGACGTGGCCCCCGTCGAGCTGGCCGGCGGGCAAGAGGTTGATCGCCGTGACGAGGATGCCGACCCATCCCGCGAGCGCCAGCGGATGGAGGTTCACCAGATTCGTTGGAAGGAAGAGGGAAAAGACGGTCCAGAACAGCGGGGTGCCGATCAGCAGGTTCCCGTAGCTCGTTCCGAGAACGGTGACCCCGCAGTACGTGGCCGGCACCACCGGCGCCGACGTCGAGAGGATGAGGCCGGCGATGGCGATCGGGATCGATGCCGCGAAGCCGGCGAGCGGGCCGGCGGCGCCGACGTCAAAGAGGGCCTTCTTGTCCGGAAAAGGCTCGCGGATCGAGATGAACGCGCCGAGGGTACCGAGAATGAACGGAGGCGGTACCGGCATGAAGTACGGCAGCGAAGCGTCGAGGTGGCGTCGCCGAGCCACCACGTAATGCGCCAGTTCGTGGAGGCCCAGGATCGCCATCACGGGCGCTCCGAAGTAGAGCTCCCCGTAGAGGAAGTCGCCGGCCGTGAGCGAAGGCTCCCCTCGGAAGGTGAGCCAGATCAGCGCGCCGGCGAACGACGTTGTGGCGACCGTGCCGAACATCAGGAGGAGGTTGATCCACAACCGGGACCGGCCGGTCTTCGGGCGACGCACGACCTCGATGAACAGCTCGCCGGTGTCACGGCGGAGCACCGGGATGTACCCCTCGGTCCACAGTTTCTGTCGGAGGCGGTCGAAACGGTCCTCCAGCGTCGCCGGGTCGGCGTGGACCGCGAGGATCAGCGACTGCGGCCCGACCCGCGTCTCGTAGACGGGAAAGAACTCCGCGACGCCCGAACGGATCCGCTCAAGCTCCGAGGCTCCGGAGGACGAGGGAAGGGGACCGGAAGGGGCCGCCACGGCTCACGCTCCCGGGTTACCCTCGGCGGAGGACTTGCGAAGCCGCTTCGCCCGTTCCTTGGCCGAGTACCCGGTCGCCGATTCGAGGAACAGGTTGTACCGTCGGATCGTCTCCCGGGCCACCTCCTCGGGGACCTTTGGATCCATCGTCGGGTCGACCGCGAGCTCGCGGCCGATGGGACGGACCGCGATACGGGAGATCGCCCCGAAGGAGGAGACCGCGCTGTCGCCGTCGATGTGCGCCTCGCCGAAGCACTCCTTGAGGACCTGTTCGAGCGACGGCAGGGTGAGGTTCTTCCGCTCGCTCGCCCGGACGGGGTAGTTCTGCACGACGGCCGCTCCGAGACAGGGGCGTGATAAAAGCTCTTACCGGCGCGGCTCGGGCGGAGCTCCCGAAAGTTCAGACCGTTTCGATCTCGAAGAGCACTTTGAGGCCCCGGAGCTGGTGGGTCAGCTCGTCGGAGAGGTCGAGGATCTGGTCGCGCTTCGCGGGCCCGTTCCAGTCGTAGACGAAGTCGTAGTTGCCCTGTGTGGGGACGAATCCGCACGAACGGAGTCGGTCGGCGACGGCCGAGGGCTTCGCTCCCTCGCTGTCGAAGGTTACGCGCAGATAGGTCTCCATCGTGGTGACGGTCAGGAACGGCGGGTGCCAAAGAGCTTGCGCTGCTCCCGCGGTCGAAGGAGGAGAAGAAGCCCTCGCTCGAGGTCCACGGGGCGGGAGCCCGGGATGGGACGGGCGGCTAGGCGAACCCGAGGAGACCGCTCGGTCGCCGACCAACCCCCCTCGCGCCGTCGCGCTAACCGGAGAACAAGGTCAGCTGCGACCTCGGACGAGGCCGCTCTGCGAGGTGCGGCCACCCACTGCGCTTGGGGGAACACACGAAGGACCGCTCGCTCGGCGGGCGAGCGGTCCTCTTCCCGAGAGGTCGTGAGGGCGATCCGGATCGGGGCGAAACGGCGACCATCGGTGCCGATCTCTCCGCCGCGCACCCGGCGGGAACTGATCGGCTCGAGGTCGTCGGCAAGCACCAGCGGGACGATCACCACCGGGATCGGGTCGCGGCCTAGCCGTCGTCGTTCCCGGTTGACCGCGCGGGCACCGTTCAGCGTATCCCGAGAGACGACCAGAACATCGACGCCCGGGTCGACCGACCGGCCGAAGGAGTTCTCGAGTGGAACCACTCTCCACCTTCGTCCGGGAAAATTGCGGCCTATCCACCGGGCGAGGGCGTTCCGGCGAACGGCGTACGACTCGATCCGATCCGGGTCGGGCTTGGGATGACCGGCGATGAACGCTTCCGTCGTCAATCCGATGGCGACTTCGTCGCCGACTTGGAACGCGGTCGCGAGCAGAGCGTGGTGGCCGGCGTGAAGGTGGTCGAAGGTGCCGCCCAGGACCGCGAGCGGTAACCGGCGCTCGGGCACAGCCCTTCCTACCGGATCGCGCTGAAGATGAACGCGATCAGAAGGATCGCAATGGCGATGTAGAGGAGGTACGTGTAGTTCTTCCGGGAGGACTGCTGCGCCGCCCGCTTCTCCCGGCACGCCCGGCTGCACGTCTCCTCACCGACGGAGCAGACCTTTCCACAGACCTTGCAGTGGCGGTGATCGCCTTCGGTCGGCACGGTTGGAGAGCACCCGACAGGAGGGCTTAGCCTTACCCGACCGCTCCGGAAGGGCGAGGGTCTCGCTCAGGCGGTTCGGTCCGGCGGCACGAACCCGACGTGGGAGAGGTGGTCGAGGATTCGGCGCGTAGATTCTTCGACGGGATTGTTCGCCGTGTCAACGATGAGGTCCGGGTTCAACGGTTCCTCGAACGGGTCGTCGACCCCGGTGAGTTTCGTTCCCTTGAGGGCTGCCGAACCGCGGTAGAGCCCCTTCGGGTCCCGCTGGCGACAGACCTCGACCGGGCACTTGAGCCAGATCTCCGTGAACCGCCCTCCGACTGTCGCCCGAGCTGCCTGCCGAGATGTCTCGTAGGGAGTGATCATCGCGACGAGCACGGCGGCGTCATTGCGCGCGAGCATCCGGGCCACATAGCTCACGCGGCGCGCGTGGAACTCCCGGTCCTTTCGCGAGAAGCCGAGCTCCGGCGAGAACATCTGGCGGACCTCGTCGCCGTCCAAGACCTCGACCTTCCGACCCTGCGCGCGGAGGCGGTCCGCGACAGCTCGCGACAGAGTAGTCTTTCCCGAACACGGGAGTCCCTCGATCCACGCCACAAAGCCTTTCGAGCCCTCCGCGGGCAGGTCGGCCATCGTGCACCGGACCGCTGGCAGGTAGTAATCGGTTGCTAGCGACGCCGTGGTCTTGGGCGAATCCGTCGTCGGAACGAGACGGCATTCTCCGAGCGGTTCCCACTCGGCCCCGCGAAAATGGCGCGTGTATGAGGCGTTATGTGCGCAGCATTTGTTGCTTTGGGTCGGTGACCTGCGATGTCTATGGCAGTCGCGCCGGCTCAGAGAAGGGACGTCCAGAGCGCGCGGAAAGTTCCTCCGTTGAGATTATGCCCTCACCGGTCCCGACACGGTTCCGTTAGCAGGTTTACATGAGCGGTACGTCCGCGCCGAACGGGACTGTGGGGTCGGATCCAACGAAAGCGTCGACCGGAGCGCCTCGCCCGGCAGTCCGCCGGCGTCGGAGCCGCGGTCCGATCTACGGAGCGGTGGCGGCCGTCTTCGTCGTTGTCGTTCTGGCGGGCGTCGGCTACTCGACGAACTGGTACGGCCTTCAGAAGTCTTCGAGCTTGCCTGCGTGCTCTTCGGGGATTACGCTTCAAGGCGACGGCGCTCAGGTGGCAGTGCCCTTGATGGGGGCTTGGACTCCGGCGTACCACAACCAGTCCAACAACGAGATCAACTATCCCGGGTCGGGCTCCGGCACCGGTCTCAGCCACTTCACGTCCGTGGCGATCGATTTCGCGATGACCGACGACCCCCTCACCCCTGCCGAGCGTTCGGCGCTACCGGGTCCGGCGCTGACCCTGCCGTTTGCCGGTGGGGCCCTCACGATCATCTACAACCTTCCCGGGCTCTCGGGTCATCTGAACCTCACGGCGGAGGTCCTTGCCAAGATCTACAACGGGAACATCACCTCGTGGAACGACAGTGCCATCCGCGCGATCAATCCGGGAGTCATACTCCCGGCCCAAACGATCTACACGGTCCACCGGTCGGACCCGGCGGGCACGACGTACGTCCTCACGGACCTCCTTTCGCAGACGAGCCCGTACTGGGCGACGGTCTACCCCAAGGGGATCGCGACCAAGTTCCCCACTGCGCCGTTGCAGACCGCCGTGAAGGGGAACTCGGCGGTGGTCAGCACCGTGGCGGCGAACAAGTACGCCATCGGTTACTCGGACCTGACGGACGTCCTCGAAGCGGCGACGCCCCCGCAGTACGCGGCGATCCAGAATCCGGCCGGGAACTACATCGTGCCGACGATCCAAAGCACGGTGTCGGCGATCGCGGACAAGTTGCAGAGCATGAAGTCGATCCCCACGTCGGCCGGAGATTGGTTCAATGTGAGCATGGTGAATGCGAACGGGACCACGGACTACCCTGTCGCGACGTTCCTCTACATGTTCGTGTACCAGGCGACCGACAAGGGTTTCGCGCCGTCGCTCGCAAAGTCGCAAGTACTGATCCAATGGGTCGGGTGGGCGATCACCACGGGGCAGGCGTACACCGACGAGACCACGCCGACGCCCCTGTTCTACGTCCCCCTTCCGTCGGCGATCGTAGCGACGGACCAGGCGGGTCTCCGAACAATGAGCTATAATGGCGCATCCATCCCCTCCTGCAAGTAGGGGGGATGCGACCGTCGTCGCCCAGGACACGAACGCCGTCTCCCAGGGCCCCCGGGTCGCTCGTCGGGTCCGCTTCCTGGCGTGGCTCGGCGGCGGATTTCACGCTCTCGCAACGGCGGTCACGGTCGGCGTTCTCCTGCTGATCGCGGCCCTCGTCGCGGTCCTCGGCCACAGTGCATGGCTGTCGGTCCGCACGTTCGGGTTCTCGTTCCTCACTAGCACCGACTGGGACCCCGACCGCAATGTCTATGGGGCGCTCCCGGCGATCGCCGGGACGCTTCTGACGAGCGGCCTGGCCCTCTTGATTGCCGTCCCGATCTCGCTGGGTGTCGCTGTGTTCCTCTCGGAGGTCGCACCGTCGTGGCTGCGCCGTCCCCTCACCTACGTGGTCGACCTTTCCGCGGCGGTCCCGTCGGTCGTCTACGGATTCTGGGCGTTCATCGTCCTGGTCCCGCTGATGCGGGACACGGTCGAGCCGGGCCTCGCCTCGCTGAACGGCGGTGGGTTCCCCTTCTCGTCGGAAACCACCGGCGTCGGCGTCCTCACCGCGACGCTCGTTCTCGCGGTGATGATCATCCCGACCATTGCGGCGGTCGCTCGCGAGTCCCTAAGGGCCGTTCCGAGAATCCACCGGGAATCCGCGCTGAGCCTAGGAGCGACCCGCTGGGAAGCGACGCGAATGGGGGTCCTGTCGCCCGCCCGTCGCGGGATCGCCGCGGGCGTGATCCTCGGCCTCGGTCGCGCCCTGGGCGAAACGATCGCGGTCACGATGGTCATCGGGAACATCCCGATACTTCCCGGGACCCTGTTCTCTCAGGGTGAGACGCTCGCGTCGACCATCGTGAATAACTTCCCCGGCGAACCCGGGATCAATCGAAGCGCTCTGATGGAGCTCGCGCTGATCCTCCTCGCGATCACCGTGGCGGTGAACATCGTCGCCCGTGCGATCCTCTGGAGATTCGAGGAGCGCGACGGACTCCGGCGTGTTTCGCTCCGTCGCTGGCTCGGCCGGGTGTTCCATACCGCGGACACGCACGCCTCCCGGTCGGCAGGAAACGCCCCTGAGTCCGTGGACGTGCCCAGCATCGCGCGGGATGTCGGCTGGCGCCGGCGTGTGCTCGAGGGAGCTCCGGGCGCGATCCGTCGACGTCGGAGGGTCCAGTGGGTCGTCCTCGGGCTCACCGCTTCCTGCGTGGTGCTGGCCCTGCTCCCGTTCGCGAGCGTGGTCCTCACGGCGGTCCAGTATGGGGGAGCCGCGGTCGTCCGACCGTCGTTCTACACTTCGCTGCCGCCCCAAGGGTGCAATCCGAGACCGGGGACGAGTTGCTCGCTCGGAGGGATCGGACCCCAGATCGAGGGGACGCTGATCATGCTCGGGCTCGGCGCGCTGATCGCGGTCCCGGTCGGGCTCATGGGCGGGATCTTCCTCGCCGAGTACGGGCGGAACCGGTTCGCCCGGGCGGTGAGCTTCCTCACCGACGTGATGACCGGGGTGCCGACGATCATCCTCGGCGTCTTCGTCTTCACCCTGTTCGTGTACTTCGACCGCAATGCGCCGTTGAGCGCGCTGGCGGGGGGAGTCGCGATCGGGGTCCTGATGATCCCGATCGCGGTCCGCGGGACCGAGGAGGCGCTCCGCGCCGTGCCGAACGGGCTGCGAGAGTCCGCCCTCGCGATCGGGTTTCCCCGACACCGCGTGGCTCTGCGGGTCGTGCTCGGCTGCGCTCGGGGAGGTCTCGTCACGGGGATGCTCCTCGCCGCCTCGCGCGCCGCGGGGGACACCGCGGCGATCCTGTTCACGGCCGGCGGGAGCAGCTTCTGGTTCCAGAACCTGAACTCGCCCACGGCAGCAATGACCCCCTTCATTTTCAACAGCTTCAACGCTGGGTACAGCAACCTTCAAACGGACGCGTGGGGGGCGGCGCTCGTTCTCCTGGCGATCATGCTGCTGATCGGCATCGGGGCGCGGCTCGCGGTGCCCGAGGCGTCCGAGTCCGCGGAGGCCGGATAGCGAACATGACCGCTCCGAAGATCCAGACGGTCGAGCTCAGCGCCTGGTATGGGCGCCGGCAGGTGCTCTACGACATCTCCCTCGATGTCCCGGACACCGCAGTGACCGCGGTCATCGGTCCGTCGGGATGCGGGAAGTCGACGTTCCTCCGCTGCCTGAACCGACTCCACGAGGAGACCCCCCGCGCCCGGGTCGAGGGGACGATCCTCCTCGACGGGGAGGACCTCTCGAAGAAGGACGTCGTGAGCGTACGGTTCCGGGTCGGGATGGTGTTCCAGAAGCCGACCCCGTTCCCGAACATGTCGATCTTCGAAAACGTCGCGGCGGGACTTCGCCTCCTTGGAGTTCACCGGCACGACGAGCTGGACGACGGCGTGGTCGACGCGCTCCGCCACGCCGGCCTTTGGGAGGAGGTCGAGGACATCCTGGACGCGCCGGGAACGAGCCTGTCCGGCGGTCAGCAGCAGCGCCTGTGCATCGCCCGGGCGCTCGCGGTCCGGCCCGAAGTGCTCCTCCTCGACGAACCGTGTTCCGCCCTCGACCCGATCGCCACCGCCAAGATCGAGAGCCTCATCGCGCGTCTGCGCTCCGACTACTCGGTCATCGTCGTGACCCACAACCTCGCGCAGGCGCTCCGGGTCTCCGACCACACGGCGTTCCTCTACCTCGGAAAGCTCGTCGAGGTCGGAACGACCGACCAGGTGTTCCATCACCCGGTCGAGAAGCTCACCGAGAACTACGTGAACGGTCGGTTCGGCTGAGGGGAGCGGGCGAGACCCCCTGGCCTACGTCACGCGACGCGGGCGGCGACGGGTGTCCCGGGCCTCCACGTCGGCCGACGGTTCGTTCGGCCGCGGGTCGAGCGGGTTCGGTGGGTCGGAGGCAAAGTCCGGGTAGTCCGTCGCGTCCCGGAGATTCTCGTCCAGCAGCTCCTCGAGCCCGACGTCCGACCCGGAGTGCGCGCCGGTCCGCCTCACCTGGACCTCCGTCCGGGCAAGTCCTTCGCTCGCGTTCTGCAGCTGCTTCATCAGGTTGAGCCAGATCCGGCCCTGGCTCGCCAGCGTGGCCTCGAGGCGGTCCCGGAGGTCACCGGTCTGCTCGAGCAGTTCGCCTTCGAGCCGTCGGAGCTCGCGGGCCATCTCGCGTCGGAGCTCCTTGATGCGCGCTTCGGTCTCGGTGGCTCCCGGGCCCTCCTTCTCGAGCTCCGAGACCCGGAGCCATGTCCGTCGGATGAGCGGGAGGGCGCGGTCGGCCACGACCTGGATGCGCCGGTCGAGGTCGTCGACCTCGTGCCGGAGCGTCTGTTCGAGCCGCAAAAGGTCGGTCTCCCGCGTCTGGATCTTCGCTTCGAGGCGCTCGAGCCGGACGACCCCCTCTTCGTTCTGGCTGCTCAAGCGGACCTCGGCCTCTCCGACGGCCTGTTGGATCGCCTTCTCCTGGTCCTCTCGTCCCGCTTCGAGGCCGCGGGCGACCCGGTCGCGGATCACCGCGTCGAACTTGCTCGAGTCGATCGTCTTCGCAAGCGACTGGTCCACGTCGGACTTGAGCCGGGCGAGGAGCTCGACGTACTTCTCCCGTTCCCGCTCCTGGTTCTCCCGGAGCTTCTGCTCGAAGTATGATTGGAGACGGACCTGGAGCCCGGCGAGCGCCTGGGACTGGGCGTCGTGCGTTTCGGCGATGCGCGCCTCGCCGCTCATCGACCAGCGCTTCTCGGCCTGAGCGACCCGGTCCTCCTGGGCCGCAGCGAGCTTCTCTTTGAGGTCAGCGTTCGCCGCCTGGAGCCGGCTCTCAACGTCCTTCGTGCGGCCATCGATGAGCAGACCGAGCCGCTGCTCGAGCTCGCGGGTCTCCTTCGCTCGCTTCGCCTCGGTCTCGGCGTTCCGTTCCTTGAGAAGGTCCCGGAGACGGCCCTCGATCTCCTCGCGGAGCGAGGTCCCTTGCTCCTGGGCCTCTCGGAGCTCGAGGTCGATCTGGGCGACGAGCGCCGCCCGCATCTCCTCCTCGTCGTGCGTCGCCTGGGCACGGAGCGCGTCCACCGACTGCTTGAGCTCATCGCGGACCCGCGCCGCCCACATCTCGCCCTGGGCCCGGATCTCCGACTGGACCTTCTCGGTCACCGTGCGGAAACGGGCGTCGTGGGCCTCCATCACCTTCTGTTCGGCCTCGGTGGCGATGTCCGAGGGGCTCACGACCGGTCGCGCCTCGATGGCGGCGAGCCGGGAGGAGATGTCACTCTGGAGCGCGAGGACCGCCTTTGACGAGGCGTCCGAGAACTCGCGAAGGCGCGTGTCGAGCAGCGTCGACCACTTCGCCTCGAGCTCACGCGTCGCGCTCGCGAACCGGTTCATGAGATCGGAAGGGTCGGCACCCGCCGGTCGGGTCTTCGAAAGGTCCGCGAACCGCCGGTCGATCTCCGCTTTCATCATCGCCTCGAGCTCGGCCGGCGCGGGCGACGTCGGCGCGGAGGGACCGGGTGGAGGCGGTGCCGAGACCGCCCCGGGTGGAAGAGCGGAGGGGTCGTCGCTCGTCGAGACCGGCACCCCGACTGCGGCGGACGCAGGGAGGTTCACCTCCGGCGGTTTGTGCAGCCACGGTGGGTGCTGCCCCGCGAGCAGGTCGCCGGAACTGACGGGGGGGGCGCTCGTGAAGCTCGCCACGGGCTCCGCCGGCAGGAGGGTCCCTTCCGCCGGACGGGCCTGGAGGTACTCGTTGGCCCTTTTCGCCGCTTCGCTCGTCATCGGGACCGCGCGTCCCTTCGGGCGGGTGAGGAGAAGGGCCGCGGTCTCCATCGCCGTTCCGATCCTCCACATCTCCTTGCGTCGGTCGCGACCGCCCTGGCGGTCGGTGTCGTGGAGGCGGGCCTGAAGCTGGGGGGCCTCGACCAGGTCGACGCGGCGCGTCACCTCGGAGACCTTCGCGTCCTGGTGTTCCCGGACATACTGGAGGACCAGCGGGAGGGCCTCGCGTCCGCGGTTCGGGCGGGTCAGGTCCCGCAGCGTTACCGGAGCGGACTCCCAGCTCTGAAGTCGCTTCGCGTGGCGGTCCCCCTGCGCCTCGCCGCGCGGCACCCGCATGACGGCGAGGGAGAGCGGGAACTGTTCGGTGAACTCGTGAAGATTGACCTTCGCTTCCGGGAGGAAGTAGGGGAAGACGAGGAACGCCCCGAGGGCAACGAGCGACGCCGGCATCGCCCGGACGAGCTCGAGGACCGCCTGGCACGAGGCCTCCCACTGGTCGGACGCGACCACGACGACCGGCTCCGTGGTCCCGCGGTGGAACAGGAAACCTTCCCCGACCGTCTGGTAGACCGACGGGTCCGGCTCGAGCGGGGGCTTGGTGCCCTCGCTCTTTCCGCTCATCGTCGCGTGCGCCCGAAGGACGTCCGCGCCGAACGCCCCACCGGCGATCAACGGGGCGGTCTCGAGCACGATGGTCTTCATCCCGAGGCGGGGGCGGTCCTCGGTCGAGAGGAACATCCGACCGACGCAGGTGTACCGGCCGTTCGCAGCCGGATAGAGGAAGATGTTCGGGTAGAACGAGAGCGGTTGCGAAGGGTCCGGGTCCCAGTAGTCGTGGGTATCGGCGATGTTGATCGTCAGGTTCCCGACCGTCCGGATCGCTTCGAGAGTCTCCCGGCGGCCGGGGAACTCCTCAGGGATCGTCGTGTACCCCGGGCTCTCCGCCTCGTTGTCGACCTGGCGGCACCACACGACCGCGACCGGTGTGAGGGCGCCCGAGACGGACCCCTCCCCGGCGGCCATCAGCCCCCCTTTGTGGCGCGGCGCTCGAGGATCCTCTCGCACGCGCGGGCGAGCGGCAGCGTGGTGTTCACCATCACCGGCACGCCCATCGTCACCGCCCCGGAGCTCGGCGCCTCGTCGCCCGACTCGCCGATGAAGAGCGGGTGGCCCTCCCCGGTCGAGACGGCGCTCGAGATCAGGAACACATCCTCCTTGGTGGAGATCCCGCGCCCCTCCTGGGCGACCAGAATCGTCCCCATCCCCGCTCCGTCGCGGCGGAGCAGGAAGTCGACGGGGTCGAACGTGCTGCGGAAGGTCCGCTCGCGGACGGACTGCTCGACCTCGGAGTAGAACTCCTTCAGCTTGTCCGCCTTCGAGACCGCGATGACGAGGGGAAGGTTGCGTTGGTGCGTGTAGCGGAAGACCCCACGGGCGAGGTTCACCTGCTGGGCCTGGTCCCGCAGCGACGGGAGCCCCGGGGAGAGGAGGAGGATGATCGCGTCCGCCTCGCAAACGAATCGGCCAAGGAGCGTCAGGCCCCGCTTCCACAGGTCGCGGCGGTCCGGGCGCCAGGAGTCGAAGTGGGGGATGACCCGGCAGCTCTTCTCCGTGACCTCGCCCTCGGGCGAGTCGAGCCAGATCCGGTCGTAGGTGAAGTAGTCGGCGATGATGCCGCCCGCCTCGTCGACCGTCTGAAGCTCCATCGGCTTCGAGCCGGACTCCCCTTCGGGGGCGGCGTAGCGGAACCGCATCTTCATCTCGACGAACTGGTTGAACTTCGTCGGCAGCGGATACTTCGTCAGGATCCCCTGCTCGTCCCGGCCCGCGGAGAGCTCGACCCAGAGCTTCCGCCGGTCCTCCATCGGGCGGTTCACGTAGTACCGGGTGGTCGTCTCGAGGCTGCCTTCGGGGTCGGTCGGGTCGGTGGTCTCGTACGTGGTCTCTTCGAGGGCGACGTCGTTCTCGAGGTCCCCGTAGAGCGGGAGGCTCCCGTTGTCGGCGCGGCTCGGGATGTACAAGATCGGAAGGTTGAGGCCGAAGTGGCCCGAGAGGAAGCGGAAGTAGGTCGTCTTGCCCGAGGCAGGGATCCCGACCACCGCGATTCGGGTCGCCTCGACCGAGGACTTCGGCTCTCGCTTGCCCGTCGACTTTCGACGGGTGGTGACCTTGACCTCTGTCATTCCGCGTCCCTTACCTCATCTCCGCCAGGCATATTTCAATGAAGTCCAACGCGCCTTCCACGGTCGGACCTTCCGCGGAGAGGTCGAGGCGGGCGTCCTGGAGTAGGCCGAAGACCTCCTCGACCGCTGCCTCGTGCTTGATCGCGGCGTCCTGGATGTCCCCCTCGCCGGCGAGGCGGGTGAGCTGGTAGGTGCCGCGCAGCTCCATCAGCTTCGCGAACAGGTCCATCAGTCGCTCGCGGGTCTTCGGGTCCCCGTTCGTGAGGTGGTGCTCGGTCTCGTCGATGAATCGGACGAGCGTCTCGGTCTCCTTGTCGTTCTGCATCCGCGCTTGGAGCACGGCGAGCCTTCGCAGGATCGGGGCCTGGGTGGTCGGCGGGAGCTTCTCGGCCTCGCCCCACGCCTGGAGGAGAGCGCGCGCGGCCTCGACCACGGCGCGGCGGGCGTACTGGATGCGGGCTTCCCAGTAGAGCCGCGTCACCGCGGGCAGGAACCCCTGGGTCTTCTGGACCAGTTCGAGAGCGTGGTCGAGCTCCCCAGAGAGGTACGCGGCGACCACCTCGCCGAGCGGGCCGTACCGTTCTTTGAGATACGCCGGCGGCCCACCGGGTCCGCTCGCCAGGAAATCCACCTCGATCTCGGGGGACTCGGAGTACGTCGCGTTCGCCATCTCCTTCGCGGAAGAGGGGGTGTTCTTGATGCGGGCGACCGTCGCGTGCTGCTGGGGCTCCTTGAGGGCCCGCGCGGCGTTCGCCGCGTGGTGGGCGAGCTCTTCGGGATGCAGCTCCTCGATCGGTCGGTCGTCTTCGTAACCGACGTCCACGAACGCGTTGACCATCTGGGCGAAGAGCTGGGAACCGGTCGTGACGAGCTGGAAGCTGAACGCGGGCGGGAGTCCGAGCTCCTGAGCCCGCTGCGTGAGCTGGGAGACGAGCTGATTCATTCGGCCCGTGTCGACGCCCTTGTCGCGCTCGTCCCCGTTCCCGATACCGATGATCCGAAGCGTGACGCGCGAGTGCGCCGGAAGGGCGTACGGCACCAGGTCGACCTTGCCGCCTGGGACCTTACCCGCCGGGTCGGACTTGACGTCGAACCGGGTCGAGGCGTTGTCCCATCCGTCGGTGACAAGGACGAGATTCCCCTGCACCCCGTTGGTGCCCATCCGCAGAAGGTCCGCGCCGACGCCGAGCGCGTCCCAGATGGCCGACCGACCGCTGGGTGTGAGGAGCGAGATCAGGTTCTCGATGTACGGGAGGTTCTCCCGGTGGATCTCGCCGAGAGGTACCGGAACACGGACGGTCTCCGTGAACGTGACGAGCCCGAACAGGTTCCCGCTCGTCGCCGCGTCCTGGAGGATGCGGAACACCGCGGTCCGGGCCACCTCGATCTTCTGCCGCTCGGGACCCCCTCCCTGAGGGTCCGGCAACGGAGCGTACATGCTCTTCGAGAGGTCGAGCAGCAGGACGTTCCGCTCCCGGGTAGGGGGTGCGGGTGTTTCCTCACCGTCGTTCGGCATATTGACGTCGTGAAGAACCCGTGGTCTGGGAACGGGCCCTAGGTCCGGTGCGGGAAGCCCCCCCGGGCGGCTTCGCGGTCAGGCACGGAAGAAAATACCTCGGGTAAGGTATTTGTGCGTATCGCCGGTGTGACCATGGGACCACCGGCGGTAAACGGCCGCCGGCGCGCGACCGGTTAGGGTTATAACCGCGACCCGAGTCCGCCCCGCCCGCATGGGCAACATCCGACAGACGTACATCAAGCGGGTCGCGATCGAGCTGATCCGCCATTACCCCGAGGATTTTACAGGGGATTTCACGAAGAACAAGCAGAAGGTCCTCGAGCTCACCGACCTGGGCGTCACGGTCGAGGGGCATCTCCAGGCGAGCCACAAGAAGCTCGCGAACCGAATCGCGGGGTACGCGACCCGGTACGTGAAGCGGAAGCGCGGCACCTAGGTACTGCTTTCCTCGTCGCGGGGTCCCGGCCGACCGCGCTTACCGACGTTTCGGTCCACGGCCTCGCGTGAGTCCTCCCACGAAGGCCGAGCGCGATCGCCGCTCGGCCTACCGATGTTCTGCCGCGGGACCGAGAGTTCGCTCGCGGTCAGTCGAAGACGCTGAGCCCCTCTTGAAGGTGGACCACCTCGACCGGTGTCGTAGGCCGGCCAACGAGGACCCCTCGAGAGTTCGCCACCACGCAGGCTCCGACGATCGGCACACCGAAGTTCGCGGTCGAGCGATGCACGGGGACGCGGAGGAGCTCGGTCACATGCGCGACCTCCTTCTCCGTGGCACGTGGATGGACGACGACACCGCGGTTGGTGGCGACGCCGGCCATGCCGACGGTCCCGAGGCCGGCGAGGGTCCCCCGCTCGGTCGGAACGCCGAGCGCGTGCCGGAGCTGGTTCACCGCATCGTCCGAGAACTCGGGGTGAACGAGAGCGCCGGAATCGTTCACGAGGATGTTGTTGCCCATCGCGTTCTGGCGATGCGAGACGACCGAGAGCGGGGCCAGCGACTCGAGCGCGCGCCGCTCGGTCGGGTCGGCCTCGCCCCCGATCACGATCC
>DATJVA010000052.1:0-8062 GCA_035502015.1 Thermoplasmata archaeon
ACCAAGGGACGACGGCGAAGAGTTCCAAGGCCCAAATCTACCGACGAGATTGCCGCGGGTCTTCCAATCGTCGCCAACGGTTAAGTAACGGAAATGCGAGTTCGCAACGAACACAGGTTGGAACGCAATGACTGCGCGCAACGGGCGCGCGGTCTGGGTCGTGCCGGGTACGACTTCGGACCGGCACGGCAGTGCATGGAGGCGGCCACATTTCGCGGCCGGCACGCTCGATGGAGCGTGATTCTCCCGCAACCTCGGCCAGCGGCTGGGCTCAGTCACCTCTTCCCCGGGACTCTCCGGTCTTTCAGACACATACGTCGATTGCAGTTCAGTGTCGGTGCGGAACCCGCATCCCCGCGGACGGAACGGTGCTTGGAATCAAGATCGTGCCACCCTCTTTGGAAGACCTGTTCCGTGGGGGAGTGTTCTGCTCTGTCCGGTGTATCCGCGCCTTCTGTTTGGAGATCCTCGAGATGCTCGAAGCTCTCGACACGCCCAATTCGAAGGCGATGGTAACGGACCTCCGCGAGGTTCACCGCGAGCTCGCCGAGACGTTGGCCACCATCCGTGAGCAGCCGGGACCCTGATACGAAGCGTCCGCTGACCGTCGACGTGAAATTCGCGTTCGGGGACACGACCGCGATGAGCGCGCGGGACGGGAGACAACCGCGAGGAGCGCGCGCGGCTATGCCTCACGCTGAGAGCGCCCCCACGAGTGGCCCCAAAATCTCGGACCACTCTCCGACGATTCCGACGTCGACCCGCGAGAACAACGGCTCCGAGGCGTTCGTGTTGATTCCGACGGTCACGCGAGCGCGCTTGACCCCGACCCAGTGATTCGCCTTCCCACTCACTCCGACCGCGATGTAGAGGTCCGGTGCGAGTGACTTTCCGGTCAGACCGACCTGAAGTTGGGGGGGAACCCAGCCGGAGTCGACAACCTTTCGACTCGCCGCTAGCGCCGCGCCCAAAGGCCGGATCGTCTCGAGGATCTCTGGGATTCGATCGGGTCCGCCAATTCCCATCCCAATGGCCACAACGACCCGGGCCGATTCCATGTCGCCGAACCGTGGGTCATGTTCCAACCCCGATCCGACTCGGCGAAGGCGTGTCTTAACCTCGCTGAGCGTGACCGGCACGGACTCGAATTGAGTGGCGTTCCGGTCGAGCTCGCTCGCGACGAAGGGACCGGCGCGGATGGTGGCCAGCGAGGGGCGCTGTCTCGAGACGACCTCGGCGATGAATCCCCCACCAAAAGATGGCTTGCCGAGGACCAACCCGCCCGACGCGTCTCCCGAAAGGGAAACCACGTCCCCGGTCAACCCTAGGCCCATCCGACTCGACACGCGGCCCGCGAGCTCGCGGGTCCAGGTCGTGCCCAGGAAGAGCGCGCCGGCCGCTGTGGGCCGCTTCCGGAGGATGCCCGACACAAGGGGCACGAGTTCCTCGGGCGTCCTCCACCCGATTCCTCCGGAACCCCAGAAGACTCGGACCGCTCCGGCGCGGGCGAGATGGGCGCGATCGCCTTCAAGGAGAGGACCGAATCCGACCACCGACGGATAGAAGGGCTCCGGCAGCCGAAGCACCTCCGAGATCAGCGGAAGCGAATCCATGTCCAGACCGCCCTCGGGGCCCGAGGCGAAGACCAACACCTCTCCCGCATCGGACGGATTCGAGGCTGGCGCGCGAGGCGCGGGTGGCCGAAGACGCGGCCGAGCGAGGAGTTCCCGAATCGTCGCAGCGGCCTCCCGGACTCTCACCGACGCGGGACCCGCTCCGAAGACTCGATGGGTCCGCAACGGCTCGTCGTTCCGGAGCGCTCGAACGATGGTAGGCGACCCCGCGAGACCGACCTCGCCGGGGTTCAGGCCCAGGTCGGTGATGTTCCGGACTTCGATCGGCTTGCCTTCGGCTTCCTTGAGCGCCTCGGGGGTCGGGTGCCTCATCTTGACGATCTTCTCGCCCACGGTGATCACGCAAGGGGTCGAGAGCTCGTAGCGGTCCCACCCTTCCTCGGTCTCACCGACGACCTCGAGAATGCCACCGTCCTTCCGCTCGATCGATCGAGCCCCGTTCACCATTGACAGACCCAGGTTCTCCGCGAGCTGAGCAGGCACTTGGCCCGTGGAGGAGTCCGTCGACCAGCGTCCCGCGAGGACGACGTCTGGGGCGACGGGTCGGAGGGCTCGCGCCAGGACCTTCGCGGTGACCAAGGTGTCGGACCCCTCGAGGGCCCGGTCACTCACTAGAAGGCCTCGGTCCGACCCCATCGCCATCGCCTCCAATACACAAGATCGGGCGTCGAGGGGACCCATGCATACGATCACCTTCGAATCTCCCGGCCGCCCCATGAGGGGAGCGACTAGAGCCGCTCGAGCATCGAACGGGTTGAGATAGAGTTCGGTTCCGGTTCGGCGCATCGCATTCGTCGCAGGGTCGATCGTCAGGTTTTCGAGGTCGGGGACGACCTTCACCAGGGTCGCGATAATCATCAGATTCTCTCCTTCGAACCGTCGCCGTCAGACTATTCAACCGTATCTCAACACGGGAGAGCCCCTCGCGGAGGTTCCTGAGAGTTGATCTGTGGCAGTACCCATGGCTTGGACAGCGAGCGAATCGAAAGAACGGTCGAGCGCAGCGAGACCGCGAGGTTGATGCGGGGTCGCGCGGCCGATGGAGGACCGGAATCAGTGCGCGGGTCCAGGGCCAATCGCGTCGAGCGTTCGGTCGATCAGAGGGTCATACTGAATGACTAGGTGCACCCGTTTGGCTACGGCGCCGTGGCGCCCCGGTCGGGTCCGGCGCCATCGGAAGAAGAACAGCCTCGTTCGACGGACCGAGGCCGGAGAGTGCCGCCCCTGCGCTCGTTGCGTGCGCCACTCCAACGTGGGGGTTCGAGATCCGCCGCGGTCGGGTTTCGGGGCGTCCGAGCAGGCGGCGGATCGAGTGCCGTACGTCCGAGATGTAGAGGTTGTCGTACGGGCAGTCCTCGACGCAGTCGCCCACGCCGCAACACTTGGTGCTCCGGAACTCGCCCTTCTGCCGGAAGTGCCCGGGCATGTCGACGAGACCCACCGGGCATCCCTTCGCGCAATCGAGGGTCTTGCAGTCCCTGCAGACCTGCTTGTCCCGGACCTTCAGCTTGAACGTCCCAACCTTCTGGAACGCGGCGGCGATGATTCCCGTGTAGCACCAGCCCATCGTGACGCAGTTGTAGTTGCCGGCGTACGGGATAGCGACGAAAAGGACGTACCAGGCGACTGAGAACGATGCGATGAAGAAGAACACCGAGGGGTCGGTCCCCTGGATGTAAAGGTTGGCTGCCCCAACCGAATCGAGGTACGAAAGAAGGGAAGTGCCAACGAGCGCCACCATGACGAGGCCCATCGTGACCGAGTACGCGCCCGAGAGTCGGCTAGAGAGGTACTTTCGTGCGATCGGGCTCGAGCGGTTGAACGATTTCATCGAGTCGATCGCCGTTCCCTGGTACATCAACGGCGCCGTACAGAAGACGGAACATACGACCCGCCGGCCAAACAACGCGGAGAGCGACCCGAGGACGACATAGGTCAATAGCACCGTACCGAACACTCCGATTGCCAGTGGATACGACCCGATGCCCATGGGCCATCCCAGGACGGCGACCGTGCTCGGGTCCGGTGCGTTCGGGAAGGCGAGAGCGAAGTAGATGCTCGGGTAGAACACCGCGAAGGCGGCGTAGCATCCCATCAAGAAGAGGAGTCGAATTCGGTTCTCGAGATTCTTTGTTTCACGGAACTTGAAGACGACCAAGGCCCCCATCTCGAGGCCCATCATGATGAGGAACCAGGACGACGCCGCTGCGGTCGCGAAGAACCAGAACCCGTTCGACAGCGCGTTGAAGACGACCGTGCCCGGAGGACCCGCCAGAGGCAGGAACGGAAACGCACCCAGGTAATCCGCCGGGTCCAGTTGGACACTGAGCACGGCCCCCATACAGACCTCGGCGACGAACACCCCGGAGAGCAACGCGAAAGCCCAGTGAGGGCGAAGCTGCCATGGCTCCCCCGGGGGCGCTCGGAATGGGTCTGGACGCGCAAGGGCGACATAGACGACCACCATCTCCAGCACAACGGAGATCGCGAACGTCGTTCCGTCGCCGAAGTACTGCCAAACGAACACACCCGCCATCATCAGTCCGTAGACCGAAACCAGCTCGACCAGGTACGAGCCGAAGGCGGGCGCGAACTGGCGGTGGCGGTAGATGTACTCGAACAGGTAGACGAACAGCCCGATCATCAGCGCGCTCGAGACGTAGATGGCCAACCCGGGCCACGTCGCACCCCCGAGCGCGGTGGGGGAGAACAGCATAATCGCCGACTGGACAAGCAGAAAGACGAGGAGCACACGGGAAACGCGGTTCCGCAGGAGAACGGCCGAGAGGACCATCTCTCCGGCCATCGTGAAAAGGAACCAGGGCGAGTTGACGACGGTTGAGAATACTGCGAGGGTAGCTCCGGACGCGGGAAGACCCCCGCCGGCAGTTAGGAGCCCCCAGCTCATGAGGAACTCATTCACAAGGACAAGCGAAGCAAGCCCGACTCCGGCACCGAGCCCCAAGGAAATCGGCCCTGGGCCGATCGTGGTCGCCGCATCGTCAATTCGCCGACTTCTTCCGAGGGCGATGACCAATGGCACGAGTGAGGCCACCATGAGCGCGCCGCTCACGGCGAGCCCGGCGATTAGGCTGGATGAGGAAGGGGAACTCAAGTAGACGATCGCGGCCACCCACATCTCCCCCATCATGGCGAGCAGGAACAGGCCGATCCAAGCGCGGGCCTTGCTTCGCGCCTCCACGACCTCCCAGATCAGGTATGCGGTCGCGACGGCCATCAACAACGCGACAACGACCAGCGCGACCGTGAGGATCGACATATCTTCCCCTCCTGGAGGGATTGTGTCGCGAGCGGACTGCCGTCCCGACTTTAATTGGTCGCGTATTTACTACGGAGATCGTAGGTGGACAATGTCGGCGACCCGGAGGCAGTGTAGCCAATCAGGAGTGGTCGATCTCCACCCGTGTCACGCCCTGAGCGCCCGGTCCGCGCGGCGTAACGTGGGTCGTGGAGTAGCTGACGGGGTCGGTCGAAGCTTGCAGGAACACGATCATTTGGACTAGCAAGGAAAGCGCGAACAACTCGGGACTGGAAAACTCCGCCCAGAGAAACAACCCCGCAGACATCAGCCCGAAGGAGAGGATCAGTCGAGTCGCGTAAGCTGTTACCGGTAGCGAGAGATGCTCGTCTCGGAACAATGCCACGAGAAACAATGCGACTGCGACCGACATGAGCACGCTCGCGGCGGCCGCCGTGGCGACCTCCCAGACCAACCCGCCGAACGTCGGAGGAGAGCAGATCATGACCGCGGGCTGAATCAGAAGAAACGGACCCATCGGTCGGGGCAAGACCGCCAGGAGCCACCGCAGGGTCAGCAGCATTTCGAGGGCCATCGGAAACACGAACCACGGCGAAGTGATCGCGTCGCTCAAAACGCCCAACGTGTCCGCTCCGTTGGTTCCCAGGCCTGGGAAGAGCGCACCGGAAAGCAGGCTGAAGGACCAGCCCATCAGGAATTCATTGACGATTACCAGGCCGACCACCGACGCGACGAACTGCGGACGTGAAATCAACTCTCGAGCTGTCTCGCTCTGAGCGCTCGGTGACCGAGCCTCCTTGACGAATGCTCGGAAGACGATGAACACGGCGGTGGACATGGTTGCACCCGCGACCCAGAATCCGCTGACGAGGCCCGTGGTCCCTCCGATCGCGAAATAGACGAGAACTCCGACGAACATCCCAGCCATCATGGCGAGAATGAACTGGACCGCACCGGCCCCCAACGGCCTCCGGGCAAAGGCAGCCCATCGGACCGTGATCGCGGTGACCGCAGACATTCCTGCTGCCAGGGCCGAAAGAACTACGAGCGTCAGGATTGTTGGCAAGTGAATTCTCCTCGTTCGAGGGCGTTCACGGAAGTCGTCTTCACGGGGGAGTCTCGCGGGCTCAAATCATAGACGATTTCGGCAGGAAGAAACTCGCGGGAACGTGAAACGGGGTGCCGCCGGCTACGGCGCCTAAAGTGGTCCGCGATGCACCTGCGCCTGCGGAGATCCATGACGCTGGGTCAACGACTGCTCGCCGCGCTGATCGCGCTCGCGATGACGTTCGCCTTTTCCGGGATTCTGTGGGTCGTCGCACCGCATTGAGTCGCGCACGGCCAAGGACACAACGGGACAATCGGGCGAGGTGGTGCTTGTGTGGCCCGGTACCCTAGATCCAGGAGGTATCGCCTCGACGTCGGGCGGAACGACTCTTTCACCCAGCCTGCAGGCATGATTCGTGCAGAGTCCGCGAACGGAGGACAGCGAGTGGGTTCGGCTCCGCGCGTGGTCAGGGCATTTCCCGAGAGTTTCATCCGTCCCTATTGATTTATGAGGGGAACTGTCGAAGCTAGGTGCAGATCAGATGACTAGGCCTCGCTCGAACGCCATTGCCGCGAAGGGAGTGTTGGCCCCGTTTCGTTCGGACTCCTTGATCTGGATTCTGGGTCCGATTGTTGTCGTCCTCGTTTGTATGGTTGTGTCATGGCCCCTGACTCGGAACTCTCAGGACTTGGGCTACGCAATCATCTCGGCGTGCTTGTTTGCGGTCGGCTGGACGACCTATCTTCTCCTGTTGCAAAACAAATCTCCTGGTAGACCAAAGGAGTCTCTCGAGGAGGTCGGTTGGTCGCGAGCCCGAGCCGTAACTTGGTGCCTGCTTGCTCTCGCAGTTTCCGGCGTGATCCTGGTCTCGTCACGGCTTTCGTCTGGGGTCGCTTCGTTTCTCGTCCCCTCTTCAGACTTTCAAGTCTCCGAGCTCGTGGTCTTGGGTCTGACAATCGGTGTGCTCGCCATTCTCACTCGTCACACCGCGATTAGCTCGGCGGTTCAAGCGGGGAGGATGTCGGAAGAGGTCAGGGATGCCGTGGGGAAAGTCTCCACGGCGATCGACACGCTTCGAGTCAGCATCGCGGATCTCTCGGCGCAGGTCGGTAAACTCTCGACTTCTGCCGCGGTGAGAGCTCGTTTGCATGCGAGTCTCGCGTACGAGAAAGACCAGAAGCAGCAAGGAGTGCTGATGTGGACCGTCACGGCAGAGTCGGGGCCAGTCCGTGCAATCACCGTCGGTGTCGCGCTTGACGGACGCGTGGCAGGTCCAGCGACCGTGCACGACTTGGGTCCAGGCCAGAGTTTCAGTGGTATCGCTGCCAGTCCTGGCCAGCTCAAGGATAGCGGTCAGGTAGGATTGACCGTCAAATACGAGGGAATCCCGGGCCAGCAGGAAGTCTCTACTTCGTTCTTCAGCTACTACAAGGAGAAGAACTGGGTTGGTTGGCTGAAGAACGTCCGGGTTTCTCCCGCATGAAGAAGCTCGACGAGTGGTTGTGACAACTCTCTCACTGGAAATTCGAGCAGAGATGGAGTCGCGATGCCGAGACGGTCGGAAAGTCGTCCCAGTCGATCCGGGTCGCCTCGAGGTCCTGCAGTCGCTTGAGATGCTCGGTCAGCGCGTTCGTCAGGTCGGTCTTGGCCTGCGCAACCGACGTTGAGTGCGTCATGATCTGGGGGAATCCCTCGACAATCCCGAGAAAGGATGGGGGGTCGGTGTCGCGCTCCCGCACATCCAGGATGCGCAGGCGGAACTCGAACATGCGGACCCCCCCGAACGGTTTAGGCGGGTCGCGACCGCGCGATGACCCCTCCGAACGACTCGCCAGCGTCCATGTCCTGGAGTTTCGCGTGGAGCTGGCGCAGAGTGAGCCCCTTCTCCTCGAGGTCCTCGAGGATCGTGCGGTTCACCCGGGCCCGCAGCTCCTTCGCGGTCTCGCCGTCGCGGGCGTAGTCCGCGAAGCCGCTGCGCGCGGACTCGAACTGGCCCGCGTTGAAGACGAGCTGGCCTGAGGCCCAAGGGCGGCCGGCCTCGGGGCTCGCCGAAGCCTCTGACTCCTCGTGGGCGACTTCGATCGCGGGGCGGGGCGCAGC
>DATJVA010000053.1:0-41751 GCA_035502015.1 Thermoplasmata archaeon
CCCCGGTGCCGAGGACCGCCTCTACCTCCCGGACCCACGCTCGAGTCGCTCCGTACCGGAACGACCGCATCCCCGAGGCGTTCGTCCCGACGTTGCCTCCAATGGTCGACTCCGTCCACGATCCGGGGTTCGGTGGGAAGAACAGCCCGTGGCGACGAACCACCCGGTTGAGCTCGCGATTCACCATTCCGGGCCCGACACGGGCCCACTGCGCCACCGGGTCCACCTCGAGGAGGGAATCCCAGCCGGAGAGGTCAACGACCACCGCGCCGTTCACCGGCACCGACTCCCCGTCCAGCGAGGTCCCCCCTCCGCGCGGGACGAGGGGGATCTTGGAACGTCGTGCCCACCGAACGAGGGCAACGACGTCGTCCGCGTCGGCCGGCGCGACCGCCGCGAGCGGACGGCCCGAGAGGTGGGACCCGTCATGCCCGACCTCGGTGAGGCTATTCGCATCCGTCACGACACGGACCCGGACCGCTCTCTCGAGGGACCGGACCGCCCCGTCCGAACGCAACGGTCGACGCCGCGACACGGGATCCCGCTCGCGGACCGGTTGATGTCAGCCCGGGGGAGGCGCGGCGTCGAGCGCGTCCACCGCGTGGATGAAGTCGCGGATCGCGAACGGTCGGACGAGCGTCGCGCGGGCCCCGGCGCGGCGCGCCCGGGCCTCGAGCGGAGGGTCCGAGCTCGGAAGGATCACGAGCGCGCGCAGGTCCGTTCGTCCCGACAACATCTGGGCCAGCTCCTCCGCCCAGGTCTCACCCTTCTCGGTGCCCGCGTCCATGACGAGGATCTTCGTCTCCGCCGTGCGAGGGAGACGCTCGATCCCCTCGCGTGTCGGCGCCTCGAGAAGGACCCGATGGCGGTGCAGTCGCAGAAGGCCTCGCAGCAAGAGTCGGGTGTCCTCGCTGCCGCCGAGCACGACCGCGGGGGCGCCGGCGGGAGAAGTAGGAACGGTGACCGGCTTCGCGGAAGCTGCCTTTTCCGATGCCGTCAGTAGCGCGCGAATACTGGTCACTCCCGGGGCGCAGGCGTTGTCCTGGGAGGGTTTTAGCCGACCCCCCTAAAATAACAACCGCCGCGGAGCGGGCTGGGCGACCCCAGAAGGGGAAAACAGCCACATCGCCCACCTTCCGGGGGCCCGGATAACTATATAGACTCTGCCGGTTATACATTGATTGGCCTCGGGCATCGGCGGCAGCGTCTCTTGGTGGCACCGTCCAAGAGACCAGGGGTCGCCCCCGCCGGTGCCTCCCTTATTCCGTGCAAATGGAACGATAGCTTCTTTTCGGGCGACGGCGGACGGAGCGCGATGGTCGCCTTCTTCGGCCCCTCGCAACAGGACCTCGACCGCCTCCGATCCACTGTCCAATCGCTCGGGACCACGAGCGTTCCCGGCCTCGCGGCCGCGCTCGCGATGCGAGAGCGCAAGGCCGAGAAACTCCTCGCCCGCGAGCTCGCCCGTGCCGATACTCCCCTCGTCTACGAACCGAGCCGACGGCTCGTGCGCTGGGCGATGCCCGCATCGGCCGCTCCCACCGCCGCGGCCGCCCCGGCACCCCCGCCGCTGCCGGAGCCGGTGCGGGCCCCCCGCGCCCCGTCGCCGGTGTTCACTCCGGTCGGCCTGAAGATACTGTGTCCACACTGTCACGTCGCCCTGCAGTCGACGGGCACCGAGAGCCTGGCCGTGTGCCCCCAGTGCGGTCGCCTCTCCTCCGCCCGCGAGGGCCGGAGCCCGGAGTCCGCACCTTCGGCCCCAGTGCCCCCGGCTCCCGCGACCCCGGCTTCGACCCCGACCTCGATGCCGTCCGGGCTCGACGACCGACGCTCGCAGGAACTGTTCGCCGCCTACGTCAGCGCGAAGCCGATCCCGTGTCCCAAGTGCCGGACCCCGCTCCGACACCGTGCCCTGAGCGAGTACGTCTGCCCGGCGTGCGGTCAGACGGTACGGTTCCCCCGGGTCGGCGAGCCGAGAGCACCACCGGTCGCGGCTCCGCCGGCGTAGCGCCCCGCCGGAAAGAGCGAGGATAGCCCCCGGGCTGCGCCCGGACCGGTCCTGCGGCGACTCGACTACGACGGTCCCACGGGCACGACGAGCTCGCCGCCGGACTTCTGCATCGACGGCTGGCGCTTCGTCTTCGCGCCCTTCGTCTGCCAGAAGATCTCGGCGAACTCCTGGACGAGCTTCAGAAGCTCCTGCGCGTCCGCGAGGTTCGTCCCTTGGCGGGTCTTCGACGCCTGCTTCAGAATCTTGAAGACGAGCTCGTGCGCCTGCGGGAACTGCTTCACGTGGTCCGGCGTGAAGTAGTCGCCCCAGATGACCCGGACCTCGTGCTTCAAGCGCTCCGCGTGCTGCTCCTTGACGGACGTGTAGCGGGCGAGTTTGGAGACGTAGTTCACGAACTCCTCGGGCTTCGCGTCGTGGGCCGGGTGGACAAGCTCGCCGATCAGCTGGTCCATGCGGATGACGGTGAGGGCGGCGATCTGGGCCTCGTGCGGGTCATAAATACCGCAGGGGATGTCGCAGTGCGCGTAGGCGGTCACGGGCGGTCGAACGGCGTCGCGGGCCCGAAGGGCCCAGTCGCGAATCCGGGGAAAAGCCGACATGGTGGCCGCGATACATCGATTGGAGGATAAGGTTGCCGGACGGGCCAGAATCCCCTCGAGTGGGGAGGTTGCCGCGATTCCTTCGATGGCTGCGGGCCCGGCGATTCCTGGTCGCGGAAGACTCGATGGCGCCGACCCTCGTCCCGGGAGACTGCC
Source organism: Thermoplasmata archaeon (assembly GCA_035502015.1). Classification (GTDB taxonomy): domain Archaea; phylum Thermoplasmatota; class Thermoplasmata; order Lutacidiplasmatales; family UBA184; genus Lutacidiplasma. Next base: position 2,767 of record DATJVA010000053.1, read on the forward strand.
TCTACGTGGACCCGCGGGCGTACCGGGACCATCCCCCGGCGCGCGGGGACATCGTCATCGCGCGTGACCCGAGCCACCCCTCCCGGCAGCTGATCAAACGGGTCGGGTTCGTTCCGGGGGAGCTCGCTCCCCCGAGCGGCGCGAAGGTCCCGGTCGGCACCGTCTACCTATTGGGCGATGCTCTCGAACGCAGCCGGGACAGCCGGGAGTTCGGGCCCGTGCCCGTTGGGTCGATCGTCGGGAGGGCGTACTGTTGCTATCGGCCGATCGAGCACCGCCGTCCGTTGTGACCCGATCGGTCGCCTCCGGAGACTTTATGCGATGTGGCAATTCCCCACATCGATGGTCGCCCCGACGAGCGTCTGGGTCGTGGTCGTGATCGTGGTCGCCGCCGGAGCGGCGGGGCTCGGATTCTTCGCCGGGTACGAGTACCGGAGCTCTCCCGGATCCACGCCGAGCTCGGTGGCCAACTCGACGCTCTCCGTCCTCGGCGCGGGCACCCTCAACACCGTGTTCCCGCAGGTTGCCAGTGCCTTGGTGAACGAGACGCCGGGGATCTCGGCTCCCGCCGCGGCGCAAACCTATGAGGGCTCGCTCGAAGTCACGACGGCGGTCTCGTCGCTCTCGGCCAGGGTCGACGTGGCCGCCGTCGCGGACTTCCGGCTCATCCCGCAGCTCCTCGAACCGACCCACGCGAGCTACGAGGTTGCCTTCGCATCCACCCCTGAGGTGCTGGTCTACAATCCCTCCATCGCCGCGTTCGACGGCATCAACTCGTCCAACTGGGGGACGAAGCTCTACGACGCGGTGACGACCGCCGGTGTTGCACCGTTCGCCGTGTGGAACGCCTCGACCGACCCGAACGGCTACAACGAGATCTTCTCGATGATGCTCCAGGGCCAGTTGTACGGCGGCGGCGACACCACCGCAGTCTACTCGCACTTCTACTCGGGTGCCCCGGGAAGCTTCGCGGTGCCGAACCCATCGGTCACGAGGGTCGAGAAGGAGGGGCAGGCCGCCTTGCTCATTTCGACCGGGGTGGTCTCCTCGTTGATCACGTACCGCGCGTACGCGGCGCTCAACCACCTGACCTACGTCACCCTGGACCCGATCGTCGGTCTTGCCTCGAACAGCTCGACGGCGCTCGCCGACTACGCGAAGTTGTCGACCACGATCCTCTCGTCGTCCGGAGCGAGCGAGAGCGTCTTTCCGGCGCCCGTGTTGTTCGCCGTGACGGTCCCGTCGAACGCGCCGAACCCCGAGCTCGGAGCGGCGTTCCTCCATCTTCTCCTCTCTCCCGAGGGAAGCGCCCTCCTCTCGGCGGACGGGGCGTTCACGCCGGTGTTCCCCGGCTGGGCGGACACTCCCTCGGCGGTCCCGTCGGTGCTGGCCCCGGACGTGGTCCCGATGCCGACGTGGGCCGCCGGCTACCTCGCATGAACGCCCGCGTTCCACCGGCCGCGACGCGCCCGCACCGTCGGTGGAGGACCGGGCCGTTCTGGGTCGGCCTTCAGATCGCGCTGTCGGGGTCGCTGCTGCTGCTGTTCCTGCTGCCGATCTTCGCCTTGTTCACGTACGCTCCGGCCTCCCGCATCATCGCGGCCGCCGGAAACGCCCAGGTCCGGGAAGCGATCTGGGTCACGCTCTACGCGTCGGGGATCGCGGTCCTCGCGTCCGCGCTGCTCGCGATCCCGCTCGGTTACCTCCTCGCGCGCAAGCGGTTCTTCGGTCGCGCGGTGGTCGAGTCGGTCGTCGGCCTCCCGGTCGTTGTACCGCACCTCATGGTCGGGCTCGGCCTCTTCCTGCTCGTCCTGCCGGGTTCGCCGCTTTACTCGTTCACGAACGCGATCGGATTCTCCATCTACGACACGATCTGGGGGGTCGTGCTCGTGATGGCCGTGGTGAGCGCGCCGTACACGGTCCTCGCGAGCCAGCTGTCGTTCGAAGCGGTCGACGGACGGGTCCTCGAGTCCGCCCGTTCGCTCGGCGCCGGTCCCGGAACGACCTTCCTGACCGTGACGCTACCGGTCGCTCTCCGGGGAATCGTCGCCGGCCTTCTCCTCACGTGGGCGCGGGCGGTCAGCGAGATCGGCGGGATCCTGATCCTGGCCTACGCGATCTACCCGGGCGGACCGTACAACGGTCCGGTCACGAACACGATCTCGGTGTACATCTACAACCTCTTCCAACAGGGGGACCTTGCGGACGCCGCCGCGGTGAGCTCGCTGTTCCTCCTCATCGCGTTCGCGCTCTTCCTGGCGGTCCGCCTCGGTGAGCGGACCGGATGGGTCCCGTGGCGGCGGGGGGACCTCACCCCATGAGCGAGTGGGTCGTCGACGGGGCCGAGACCGACCTCGACGCCTTCCATCTCGGCCCGGTCGACCTCGCGCTCCGGTCTGGACAGGCGGTCGCGGTGCTCGGTAGCTCGGGCGCCGGCAAGACGACGTTCCTCCGGACCCTCGCAGGGTTCCTGCCGCTGCGCCGGGGCCGCCTCCTTCGGGACGGGGTGGACATCTCGGACTGGCTGCCCGAAGAGCGGTCGCTCGGCTACGTACCCCAGGGGCTCGGCCTCTTCCCGCAGCGGACCGTCTTCGGGAACGTCCGCTATCCGATGGAGCTGCGCGGTCGGCTCGACGCCGACGCGCGCACCGAGGCGCTCCTCGAACGGTTCGACCTCACCTCGCTCAAGCACCGGCATCCCGCACGGCTGAGCGGTGGGGAGCAGCAGCGGGTCGCGCTCGCCCGGGCGCTGGCGGCCGAGCCCGAACTGATCGTCTGGGACGAGCCGTGGCAGGCGCTCGACGTCGAGGCCCGCCGGGAGCTCGGGTTCGTCCTCTCCGACCTCCGCGAGGCCGAGGGGATCCCGGTCGTCGTGGTCACCCACGACCCGGGCCTCGCGTTCTCGCTCGCCGACTCCTTCATCGTCCTCGACCACGGCCGGGTCCAACTGTCCGGCGGCGCGCTCGACCTGCTCGACCGGCCGTCGAACGCGTTCGTCGCCCGCTTCGTCGGATACGAGAACGTCTTCGACCGTGCGGCGCTCGAGTCGAGTCGGGAGCGGCCGTTCACGTCGTGGCTCCTCGCTGCCTCCGGTTCGGAAGGGGTGGCGCTCGGAACGCCGGTGGCGGTACCCACCATCGGCGTGCCGTCGACGTGGGAAGGGGTCGTGCGAAGCGCGCGGCCGAACCCCGAAGGTGTCCGCGTCGAAGTCGCGGTCGACGACCTCTTGGTCGCCGTACGACTCCCGCGACCGTGGCCCGCGAAGCTTCCGGCCGTCGGCGACCGGCTCCGCTTCAACGTCGACACGGAGATGGTCCATCCGCTCGGGACGGCGGCGCGGGGCGCGCGATGACGGGCGCTCGGGCGAGCGCCGTCACCTCGACCGACATCGCGCTCCTGCGCTCGCTCGCGGAGGAGCGCTCGCTCGTCGCCGCGAGCCGCCGCGTCGGGATCTCGCGGGACCGTGCCGTCTACCGCGTCGAGCGTCTCGAGCGGGCGTTCGGCGGTCCGGTCGTCGTCGGAGCGCGCGGAGGCGCCGGCCACGGAGGGTCCGTCCTCACTCCGCTCGGTGACCGGATCGTCCGGGGAGGGTTCGACTCGGTCGAACTGATCGACGCCCACCCGCTCGTCCCGCTCTCTTCCGCCAATCGGCTCCACGGAGTCTACCACGCGGCGCCGTACCCCGAGGTCCGCGTCGGCCGCTCGTTGCGGTTCCGGGTCGCCTTCCCCGCCGAGGAGGGCGCGACAGTGAGCATGATGCTCGACCCCGAGGCCGTGATCGTTGCCCGTCGCCGTTTCCCGTCGAGCGCCCGCAACGTATTTCCCGGAACCGTGGAGTCGGTCCGCCCGGACCGGGGGAACGTCGGGGTGACGGTCGTGGTCCGGTGCTCGGGCGTGCGGCTCCGGGTCGCGATGACCGACGAGCCGGTCCGTCAGCTGGGCCTCCGCATGGGGGTCCCGGTCTGGCTGTACATCAAGGCTCGGGCGCTCCGTCCGGTCGGCGGGGGCGCGAGCCCTTCATTCCCAGCACTGACGACCCGGTCCGCGTGACCGGTCGCGCCGCTCACTGTCGCGACCGGCCGCACCGGAATCCGTGGAGGCCGAGGCCGGTCCGTCGGAGGGGCCGTCCCGCGCGCCGGGTCGCCCAGCGCCGGAGGGGAACGCACAGGCCCCCACCGGGACCGTGGTCGGCGATCGCCACCGCCCCTAAGGTGCACAGAAGGAGCGGCCAGGTCTACGGAACGTGGACCCTCGCGAAGCAGTACCGGTTCAACGACCGGGACGGCTCGCGGCCGGACTGGGGCCGGGTCTTCCTCGAGGAGATACGCGGCGGCTAGGCCGGCCGCGGCCCCACTCTCGTTGTCTAGTCCCGGATCCCCTCACCGGTGAGCGAGAAGACCGCCTCCCCCTCGGGGAGGTTCGGAGAGTCGATCAGGCGCGCGATCCGCTTCGGGGGTTTGGACTTTCGAAGGTAGACGCGGTAGGTCGCTGCGTGGGCGACGATGTTCCCGCCGATCGGCCGGGTCGGGTCGCCGAACAGGATGTCCGGTCGGGCCGACACCTGGTTCGTCACGAGGATCGAGGCGTTGTAGGTGTCCGCGAACCGCAGGAGCTCGTGGAGGTGCCGGTTCAGGTGCTGCTGGCGAGGTGCGAGCTCGCCCCGTCCGAGGTACTCGGAACGGAAGTGGGCGGTCAGCGAGTCGACCACGAGCAGCCGGATCGGCTTCTCGCGGGCGAGCTCCTGGGCCTTCTGGACGAGGAGCATCTGATGGTTCGAATTGAACGCGCGCGCGACATGGATGCGGCCGAGCGCCTCCTGGGGGTCGAGTCCGACGCCTTTCGCCATGTCGACGATCCGCTCGGGGCGGAACGTGCTCTCGGTGTCGATGTAGACGACCTCGGCCGAGAGCCCTCCCTGGGCCGGTGGGAGCTGGATGTCGACCGCGACCTGGTGGGCGATCTGGGTCTTCCCGGTGCCGAACTCGCCGGAGAACTCGGTGATCGCCTGCGTCTCGACGCCGCCGCCCAATAGTTCGTCAAGCGCCTTCGAATTGGTGGTGACACGGCCGAGCCGCTTGCGCCGCTCGAGGAGCGTCGTCCCGCTCTCGAACTGGCCGACGTCGGCCCTTCGACGGGCCTCACCGATGATCTTCTGGGCGACCGCGACGCCGATTTCCGCCGCCTCCGCGACGTCACCGGGCGAGGCGACCGCGAGCTCCATCAGGTCCGTGTAGCCGGATTCCCGCAGCTTCTCGGCGGTGATCCCTCCCACCCCGGGGATGTCCTCGAGGGCGATCTCGTGCTTCGGCTCCGGGGGGTGCGCCTCCGGCTCGGAGGCCTTGGGACTGGTCTTGGACGGCACGTTCGCGGAACCGGGTCGTAGGGAGATAAGGGTACGGGAGGGGTCGCGAAACGGTGAGCGGTGGTCCCCCGGTCCGCCTTCAGCCCGGCGGTCGTGCGAGCGGGACGAACGGCTCCCCCGTAAGGCGCTGGTAGACCGTCGTGTAGAGGCGGCTCACCTCGTCCACGAGCAGCGGCGGAAGCGCCGGGATCGGCGGCTCCGGCGTCTGCGCCTCGCGGGCCTTCAACAGCGCGTCGTAGTAGCCGGTCGAGCGGTAGTGCTGGCGGACGAACTCCTTCGAGAAGTCGACCTGGCGACCGCGGTCGTAGGCCGCCTGGTCCCAGAACCGGTCCTCGTCGGCCGTTCCGAACGTGTCGACGACCATCAGGACGCCTTCCGAGTCGACGGCGAACTCCTTCTTCCCGTCGACGTGGATGAGCCCGCGCGGGCCGATCTCCTTCTGCATCGCCACGTCGACCTTGAGGATCGTCTCGCGGATCTGGTCGAGCTCCTTCCGGTCGAGGGCGGAGAGAGAGAGGGCCTCCTCGATCGTGAGCAGACGGTCGACCGGCTCGAGCTTGGTCGTCACCTCGAAGTGCGGCTGGGGGAGCGGCATCGCGTAGGTGAGGGTCTTCCCCTTCGGGAACCCGAGCTCCTCGGCCGAGACCTTCCCGGCTTTCACGCGGTCCCACATCGACCCGGCGAGGTAGTAGCGGACGATCAGCTCGAGCGGCACCAGGTAGTTCTTCGGATGCGGTCCGAGCGTCGCCGGCTTCGGCACGACTTGGACCCGTTTCACCCGCATCGCGGTGGGGCCCGCGAGGCTGAGGTAGTGGTGCGGGACGCCGAGGCGGGTGCACAGCTCGAACCAGTACGCCGCGGTCCGGGCGAGCGTCTCGCCCTTGTGCGGGATCTCGCTCGGGATGTGCTTGTCGAAGACCGAGATGTCGTTCGTGAACCGGAACTCGAGCTCGGTCGCGGAGACCTCGTAGACCTCCTTCACCTTCCCGCGGCGCAGAAAGCGGGGCGCTGACGCAGACGCGGTCGGAGCCTTCGGCATGCCTAGCGAGGAGCCGGCGCTCGCTTAAGGTCAGCGGGGGGCGACCCCCGACAAAAGCCTCTTCCCTCGCCTTGCCTATCGAAGAGCGATGAGCGCTCGTACCATGATCAAGGAGCGAGGAAGCGCGGTCTATCCGACCCGGAACGACCTCTCGAAGGAGGTGCGGAGCGAGGTGATCGACCTCTGCGATGCTCGGCTCGCCGACGCGGTCGACCTACAGACGCAGATGAAGCAGGCTCACTGGAACGTCAAGGGACCGACGTTCATCGCGCTCCACGAACTGTTCGACAAGGTCAACGAGGATGTCGAGGAGTACGTCGACCTGATCGCGGAACGGGTGGTTCAACTGGGCGGCGTCGCCCACGGCACCGCGCGGCATGCCGCGGCCCATTCGACGCTCCCCGAGTATCCGGCGGTTCGCGACGGACACCAGCACGTCGAGGCGGTCACGGCCGCGCTCGCCGCGTTCGGCAAGGTCGCCCGCGCCGCGATCGACCGGGCCGACGAGCTGCGCGACAAGGACACGGCCGATATCTTCACCGAGATCTCGCGCGGCGTCGACAAGTGGCTCTGGTTCGTCGAGGCGCACCTCCACGCGGACCGCTGAGCGAGCGGAGCTGCTCGAGCGGTCGCCCTACAGCGACCGGGCCTGGACCGCGATGATCGGCCGGAACCCGCGCTTCGTGTAGAAGCGCGCCGCGATCTCGTTCTGCGCCGGGAACTCGGCGGTGACGATCCCCGCGCCCTTCGCCTTGAGGGCGTTCGTCACCTCGCGCAGCACGAACTCCCCGACGCCCCGGCGGCGATAGAGCGGCAGGAGGTAGATGTCGAGGATCACGCCCTCGTGCTCGGGAGCGTAGAACGCGCGCTCCCGGATGTGCGCCCGCACGAATCCGACGACCTTGTCCCGGTCGGCGCCGACGCCCTCGGCGGCGAGCACGACCGCCTTCGGGCTCGAGAGGTCCGCCTTCAGGATCTGACGCGCCTGCTGCTCGGCGTCCTCCCGGACCTTGAGCAGCGGGTCGAACTCCTCGTTGAGGCGCTTGAGCCGCAGGAGGAGCGGAAGGAGCGCGGAAAGGTCCGAGTCGCGGGCGGGGCGCAGATGGATCGGCACGGTAGGCGTCTCGGTCGGTGCGCTCCCTCGTCCGCCGCCACCACCGTCCCCGCTCACGTTGTTCGCCTCCCTCGTGGCTCGGCCCGAGGCATCGGAGGCGTAAGACGGGCGCGGGCGAGCGCTTTGACCAACTGCGCCGGGCGGCCCATCAGGGTGCGCGCTCGCTCGAGGAACTCGTCGTGCGAAAGCTTGCGGCGAGCGATCCCGAGGCGAACCGCGGTGTCCCCGACCGCGGCGGCGATCTGGGGGAACACCTCGGACTCCTCCATCGTCGGAAGCAGGTGATGGCGCGAGAGCCCCTTCAAGGCCGCCCCCCGGGCCAGCTCCTTCGCCGCGGCCAGGACGACCTCGTCGGGGATCGACCGGGCGCGAGCGTCCAGCACGCCCCGGAAGACCCCCGGGAAGATCAGCGAGTTGTTGACCTGGTTCGGGAAATCGCTCCGGCCCGTCGCCACGACCGCCGCGCCGGCGGCCGTCGCCACTTCGGGCCAGATCTCGGGCACCGGGTTCGCGAGGGCGAAGACGACCGGGTCCTTCGCCATCGAACGGACGTGTTCCGGCCGGACGGTATCCGGGTTCGGCGTCGACGCCGCCAAGAGGACGTCCGCCCCTTCGAGCGCCGCGGCGAGGTCTCCCGTCCGGCCACCTCCGTTGGTCGTCAGGGCGATGCGGTACTTCCACGGATTGCGCAGCTCGAGCTCGTCGAGGTCCTCCCGGTCAGCGTGGAGGATCCCCTTCTGGTCGACGAGGGTGAGCTGGTGCGCCGGGTGGCCGAGCGCGAGGAGCAGCCGGGCGGTGACGAGGTTCGCCGCGCCGGCTCCGAGGAGGACGGTCCGGGTCTTCTCGACCGAGCGGTGGGTCAGCTCGAGCGCGTTCAGGAGACCGGCGACCGTGGCGGCCGCGGTCCCGAGCTGGTCGTCGTGCCAGACGGGGATCGGCAGGCGCTTCGAGAGCTTCTCGAGGATCCCGAAGCACTTCGGGGAAGCGATATCCTCGAGGTTGATGCCGCCGAACGCGGGCCCGATCGCCTCGACCGTCGCGATGAACTCGTCCGGAGAGCGCACCCGGATCGGGACCGGGATCGCGTCCACCCCGCCGAGGACCTTGAAGAGAAGCGCCTTCCCCTCCATGACGGGGAGCGCGGCCTCGGGGCCGATCTCCCCGAGACCGAGCACGCGCGAGCCGTCCGTGACGATCGCGATCGTGTTCCACCGACCGGTGAGCTCGAACGCCCGGTCGGGGTCCGCCTGGATGGCGCGCGATACGGCCGCCACCCCCGGCGTGTACCAGAGCGCGAAGTCCCCGAGCGACCGGACCGGCACCTTCGGTACGGTCTCGACCTTCCCCCCGTAGAAGCGAGAGAGCTCGACCGACCGCTCGCCGAGCTGGTCCGTCTGGTCCTCGCTCCGTTCGGCCGCGGTCGCCCGGCGGTCGGCCTTCCGCCGGGGAGGGCGGTCGGCATCGACGGGAGGAGAAGCGCTCCGGGCCATCGACGAGCGTTGACCCGGACGCGGTTTATATCCCCTGTGGCGCAGTCGTGCGGGAGGTTCGGCAATTGCCGGTCCCGCAGACGAGGACGGACGGCGTGAATTCCTGCGTCAAAGCCCGGGTCTAAATAGTCGTCCTCCTGCTGCCGCTCGCATCGTGAGCGGCCCGTCGGACCCGTTGCCGCACCCGTTCGTGCGGCCCCCGCGCCGCGGGGCCGTCCCGCTCGTCGCTCCCTTCGAGCTCAAGCGCCAGCTGGAGTCCACCGCGCCGCCGCTGCTGCTCGACGTTCGGGCGGCGACGGAGCGGGCCATCGTGCACCTGCCCGGTGACCGCCACGTACCGCTCCACTCATTGGGTGACGCCCTCCCGTCGCTCCCGCGCGACCGGACGATCGTGGCGTACGACCATTTCGGCGCGCAGGCCCGGCGCGCGGCGCGGTTCCTCGGGGACCGGGGGTTTCCGCTCGCGGTGGCGCTCGAGGGCGGGCTCGAGGAGTACTCGCGCGTCGCCGACCCGGACCTCCCTCGCTACCCCGCGGACGACCCCGCCGCGCATCTGTTCCTTCGCCAGCTCCCCCGTCCCGAGACCGGATGCCTCACCTACTTCCTGGGCGACTGGGACGCCCGGGAAGGTGTCATCATCGACCCCGGACGCGACATCGCCCCGTACCGGGCGCTCCTCGCCGAAGGGAACTGGCACCTTCGCGCAATCGTCGAGACCCACACCCACGCCGACCACCTCGCCGGACACTCGGCGCTGCATTCGGCGACCGATGCGCCGATCTACCTCAGTCACCGCTCGCCCGCGCGCTACCCGCACCGGTCGTTCGCCGAAGGCGACTCGATCTCGTTCGGCGGTGAAGAGGTCGTGGTCATCGAGACCCCGGGCCACACGCCGGACCACGTGACGCTGCACGCCCGGGACAAGATCTTCACCGGCGACACCCTACTGCTGGGAAGCTGCGGTCGGACGGACCTCGGCGAGGGTTCTCCCCAGCAGCTGTACGCGTCGCTCACGGAGAAGATCCTCGCGCTCCCGTCGGAGACCGAGGTCTACCCGGCGCACTTCGGGACGCACCACGCCCTCCCCGAGCGCCACGTCTCGTCGGTCGGGTTCGAGCGCGTGCGCAACGAGGCGCTCACCCAGGGGTCGCTCGAGGCGTTCGTCCGGTACATGACCGAGGGCTGGCCGCCGAAGCCTTCGGACTTCGACCGGATCGTCCGGACGAACCTCGACGAGTAGACGGTGGACCCGCCCCCGGTTGCCTCCGACGCAAGGTGATTTCTCCGGCCGTGCCGGCGCACCCTTATGGGCGGCCCGGGGTCCCGCCCGACCATGATCGTCCGCACCGGCCTCACCGGGGCGTTCCCGCGCTCGGAGGCGCTGGTCAGCGCCACCCGGGACGTTGACCGGGGCCGCGCGTCCGCCGATGCGGTCGAGGAACTGTATGCCCGGACCGAGGCCGAGGTGGTCGCGCTCGAGCGACGTCTCGGGTTCGACGAGACGACCGCGGGCTTCCTCCGATGGCCGGACCTTTTCCGGCCGTTCGCCGAGACCTGGGAGGGGTTCACGGTCGGACCGCTGACGCGATGGCTCGAGACGAACACGTTCTACCGCCAGCCGATCCTCCTGGCCCCACCCGGCCGGACCCCCGGGGCAATCGCCGCCCGGCTGCCCCCTCCGCTCCTGAAGGCGCCCGAGACCGCTCGCGTGCTGCTGCCGGGGCCGTACACGTTCGCCCTGATGCTCGATAACCGCTCGGGAGAGACCGAGCCCGCGCTGATCCACCGGCTCGGCCGCCTTCTCGGCGACGAGGTGCGCGAGCTGCGGGCGAAGGGATTCGGTACGTTCCTCTTCTCCGAACCGCAGCTCGTCGTGCGACCGCCGGAAGGTCCCCGCGCCGAGGCGGTGGTCACGGGCTACCGGGCCATCGAAAGCGTGCTCGACGGCGGCTCGTCGGTCGTCTGGACGTACGGGGCCGACGCGCGACCGGCGTTCCCGGTGCTCGACCGGCTCCCCGTGTCGGTGGTCGGGGTCGACCTCGCCGAGACGGAGGTCGACCAGATCCCGCCCGGACCCACGGGTCGGGGGCTCGGCCTCGGGGTCGTCGACCCGCACACCACGCTCGAAGAGGACCCGGCGGAGGTCGCCCGGGTCGTGCGAGCGGCCCACGCTCGGAGACGACCGAGTGCCGTCTGGCTCGGCCCGGGGGCACCGCTCGACCTCCTGCCATGGGAACCCGCGACCCGCAAACTGCACGTCCTGCCAGCGGTCCGACAGGCGCTCTCGGAGGCGAGCCGATGACCCGGGCACTGTTCCCGACGCAGGAGATCGGCAGCCTCGCCAAGCCGCGCTGGCAGATCCTGGGGCAGCGCTCGGAGCCGCTGGACACGGCCGCCAAGGAGGAGCTAAAAGAGTGGGACGCCCGGGTCGGTTTCGCGGGCGAGGCGCCGGCGGTCCGCGATGCGCTCATCGCGGGCCGGCCCCGGGACGCGAGCCCGGAGGCGGTCCGCGACCTCGGCGCGCTGTTCGGCCTGCGGTTCCTCGAGACCGCGGGCCTCGACCGGGTCTACGACGGGGAGGCCCGTCGGATCGAGATGTACGAGTACCCGATCCGCCAGATGCGCGGGTTCCGGTTCGGCGGCCACGTTCGCTCGTTCGACAACAAGTACTACCTCAAGGCGGTGGTCACGGACGAGGTCCGGCTCGACCGACCGTACCATGTCGACGAGTTCGACTTCGTGAAGAAGCATGCCACGGCCGAGCCGAAGCTTCCGATCACGGGCCCGTACACCCTCGCCGACTGGTCGTACAACGAGTACTACCTCGCCCGGCAGTCCGGCTGGAAGGGGCGGTCGGTGCGTCGGGCCGCCCAGCACGAGTTCGTCGTCGACCTCGCCCGTCGCGCGATCCGACCGACCCTGAGCGCGCTCATCGACCACGGCTGCCGGGTGATCCAGATCGACGAGCCCGCCGCCGGCACGCACCCGGACGAGGCGGCGATCGTGGTCGACGGGTTCAACGCGGCGACCGAGGGACTGGACGCCGAGTTCTCGATGCACATCTGCTACTCGAACTACGCGGACCTCCTTCCGACGCTGCTCGAGGCGAAACGGTGCCGACAGTGGGCGTGGGAGTTCGCGAACCGCGACTCGCCCGGCCACGACGGCTACGCGGTCCTCAAGACGCTCACCGAGTACAAGGACGACCGGGAGGTCGGGCTCGGAACCGCCGACGTTCATCGGGACGCGGTCGAGCCGCCGAAAGTGGTGGCCGAGCGGATCCGCCGGGCGGCCAAGTACCTCGGGGACCCGGCTCGCATCTGGGTGAACCCCGATTGCGGCCTGCGCACCCGCAGTCTCGCCGTGGCCCGCGCGAAGCTCGAGTCGGTGGTACAGGGCGCGGCGATCGCGCGCGCCGAATTCGAGAACGTGCGACGGTAGGCCCGGTTCAGGGAACGGAGAGGACCTCGGCGCCGGTCGGCCCCACGAGCACCGTGTGCTCGGCCTGGGCGACGTGCCCGCGGCCCCGTTCGACGAACACGGGGTACGTCTGAAGGGTCCGCCGGACCCTCTCGAGCACCCGCATCTCCTCGGGGCCCGTCACCCAGCGGGCGGTGAACGGGAGCGTTCGGAACCGCTCGAACATCCCCGTGAGGACGGGGTCGGCGGACTTCGGGTCACGGCGGAACCGCATGATGTTGCCGAACGGCCCGTTCCCGATCGAGCCCATGCCGTTGGTCGCGAACGGTTCGATCGCGATGACCTCCCCCTCCTCGAGCACGTCGGCGCTCATTCCGGGGACGTTGGGGATCGACTTTCCGGCGTGCAAGAGGTACCGCTCGATCGAGTGGCCGGTCAGGTCGACCACCGGCTTCACCCCACGGGCGCGGATCGCCTCAGCGATCGCGCGGGAGACGTCGTCGACGCGGCCTCCGGGCCGCACTTGGGCGATCCCGGCCGCCCGTCCCTCACGGGCGGCGCGGATGAGGTGCTCGAACCGGCGCGTGCCGCCGACCTCGACCGTGTCGGCCGTGTCCGCGATCGCCCCATCCAGGTGGGCCCCGACGTCGACCTTCAAGAGGTCGCCTTCGACGAGCGCGACCGTGTCGCCGGGCGCGGGCGTGAAGTGCGCGGCCTCGTCGTTCCGGGAGAGGTTCGCGGGGAACGCCGGCTGGGCCCCCTTCGAGCGGATGAACGACTCGACCTCGCTCGCGATGTCGACGAGCCGAGCGCCGGGCACGGCGAGACGGACACCGAGCTCCCGGGCCTCGCCGGCGACCCGTGCCGCCTGTCGCCAGCGGTCCAGGTCGGGAGGGTATCGTGCCATCGTTCTGGTCAGTTCCTCCGCGCCACCACGCGCGGCTCCGGGCCCGTGAGGTCGACCAGCGTGGACGCTGTGCCGGTCCCGGCAGGTACGGCCGGAAGATAGTCGCTCACCGCACGGCCGAGCGCCCGACGCGCTTCTGCGACCGACCGTGCGGGCGACTCCCCGTGACGGTTCGCGCTCGTCGCGGTGATCGGACCGGCACGGCGGGCCAGCTCGCGGGCGACCGCGTGGTCCGGGATGCGGAACCCGATCGTCCGAAACCCCGCGATGGCGGGGGCGAACCGCCGACGACCTTCCGCGGAGGGGGCGAGCAGCACCGTGTAGGGGCCCGGCAGGTGGTCCCGCACGAAGCGTCGGGCCACCGGGGAGAGCCGGGCGTACCGGTCGAGCTCCTCGGTCGAGCTCACGCAGACCGAGATCGGCTGACGACCCGAGCGCCCCTTCGCGGCGAGAAGACAGCGGACCGCGCCCCGGTGGCTTGCGACGGCTCCGAGGCCGAGCAACGTGTCGGTCGGATAGACGACCAGGCCGCCGCGTCGCAGCGAACGCACCGCGCCGGCGAGGCCGTCGCCCATCGATCGTCCTAGAAGTATTCCTCGCCGACCTGCGAGTACGCGATGTAGTCGTCCGGTGAGAAGTAGAGCGCGAGCTCCCGCGCCGCGGATTCGGCGGAGTCGGAGGCGTGGACGATGTTCGGGGTGATCCCGAGCGCGAGGTCCCCGCGGATCGTCCCGGGCGCGGCGGTCTGGGGGTTCGTTGCACCGTTGAGCAGACGCACGACCGAGATCGCCGACCGGCCCTCGAGCGCGAACGCGACGACCGGGCCGCTCGTGATGTGCTGGACGAGGGCCGCGTAGAACGGCTTCCCCTGGTGCTCCGCGTAGTGGCGCTGCGCGAGCTCCGGGGTGACGCGGAGCATCTTCATCGCGACGACCTTGAGCCCCTTGCGCTCGTAGCGGGCAACGACCTCGCCGACCAGCCCCCGGCGAACGCCGTCCGGTTTCACGAGCACGAAGGTCCGCTCGACGTTCCCTTCTGCCATCGGGCCGCCGAGCCGGCGGCGGGCGTAAAGGTTTCGCCGGCCCTCGAGAAGAGCCGACGGCCCCCCGGAAACCCCCGGAGGGTTTTGTACGAGCGGTGGGCTGGCGGCGGGAATGTCCGCCCCGCCCGCCTCGAGCGTGACGCCGGAGATCGTCTTCCTCGTCCTCATCATCGTCATCATCGCGCGCCGGACGGTCCTGCAGCTCCAGGGTTCCCGCTTCTCGGTCGGACGGCTGTTCGTCTTTGCCGGCTTCTACACCTTGCTCTTCGTCGCCCTCGCGTTCGCCACGCTCTACGCCGCGACCGTCGCGTGGGGGACGAACGCGTACCTCCTCCTGGTCCCGTACGTCGCGGTCCCGGCGCTCGGAGGTGCCTTCGCTGCACCGTACGTGCGCCGCATCGTTCGGTTCGAGCGCCGCGCCAACGGAGAAGAGTACTACCGGCTCTCGTGGCACATCCCGGTCCTCTACCTGGCCCTCTTCACGGCGAGGATCGTCGCCGAGATCGCCGTCTTCGGCCTCGCGGGTGTCGAGTTCACGATCCCTCCCCCGGCCCCACCGTCGGTCGGGGCCCTCGAGATCCTCATCGGCGTCGACCTGCTGTTCGGCCTCAGCCTCGGTCTCCTCCTTGGACGCGGAGTGGGGGTCTATCTCGCGCACCGCGACCTGCCGCCGGAGGAGGTCGGTTCCGCCCCGCCCCCATCCCCTCCGCTCCCGAGCGGTTAGGCTCCATGGCGAGGGGTCCGACGAACCGGAGCGCCCCGAGGACGCCCCGGGTCGTCCGCGGCTTCGACCGGCAGGCCGACGCGTACGAGCGCGGGAGACCGGGGTACCCCGCGGCGGCGGTCCGCCACCTCGGACGCGTTCTCCACCTCGGGTCCTCCTGCACTGTCGTCGACCTGGGGAGCGGCACCGGGAAGTTCACCCGCGCGCTCGCTCAGCTCGGGGCCGCGAGGCTGGCGGTCGAGCCGACGCGCGGGATGCGCGGGGTGTTCGAGCGGGTCGTCCCGGACGTTCCGGTGCTCGACGGCACGGCCGAGAAGATCCCCCTGCCCGACGGCTTCGCGGACGCGATCGTCTGCGCGCAGGCGTTCCACTGGTTCCGGGTGCGGCCCGCGCTCCGGGAGTTCGCCCGGGTCCTCCGGGCGGGAGGCGGGATCGGCCTCGTCTGGAACACCCGGGACGACCGGGTCGCCTGGTCGCGCCGGATCACGCAGATCACGAACCGCTACCATCGCAAGGAGGGGACGAACCGACGGTGGCGTTCGGTGACGGCGGGGTTCGAGGACCCCACGAGCCCGTTCGGTCCTCTCCATCGCCGGGATTTCCCGAACGCGCAGGTCGCTCCGGTCGACACGTTCGTCGACCGGGTGCTCTCCGTCAGCTCGGTCGCCGTGCAGAGCCCCGCCGAGCGCCAAAGGGTCGCGCGCGAGGTCCGGGAGATCCTCCGGAGCGACCCGTTGACGCGAGGCCGGCGCGTGGTGCGACTGCCGATGACGACCGAGGTCTACTGGTCGTACGTCAGGTAGCCCGGGCGTCGCAGACGCGGACCCACGGGCACCGAGCGCACCGTCCCGGTGACGGCATGGCCCGGCCATCGTAGGGGCGCAGCATTTCGGCCCGGACACGCAGAAGTTCGCTTCGCGCGCGGTCGTCCCATCGCACCCGGAACTCCCCGTCCGAGTACCGGAGGATGCCGTACGGAGGCGAAGCACCGGTCGCCTCCTCCACGAGGAGACAGTAGGCGCGCACCTGGGCGACGTGCGAAGGTGTCGGACCCCGCGGGGGCGTTGACCGGCTCTTCAGTTCGACCGGAACGAGGCGGCCGTCCGGGAGGCGGCGCAGTTCGTCGGGTCGTCCGACCAGGCGATACCGCTCGGACCGCAAGGTCGCCGGTCGGCCCGCGTCGACCGCGACCAGGTCCCCCCGCGCGCCCTCCTGTCGCCGGAGCGAGAGCGCCCTCAGCGCCCAGGCGGCCAACCCGATGCCGACGAGCGCCAAGAGACCCGCCGCGACCGCGGTGGGGGTCAGAGGTGGAAGACCCACCATGCTCCCGCCAGCGCGACCGCGAGCCCTACGATCAGCACGACCCAGTAGGCTCCGCCCCGCTCCGCCCGATGTCGCTCCGCCGTCAGCGCTCGACGATGATAGCGGACCCCGGCGAGGGCGCTCCGCGCCGAAGCTCGCGTCGGACCGCCGCGCGGTGGATGGTGGCGGTACCAGTGCGACCGTGGGCAGTAGACGTAGTCCGCGATGTCGGAAGGGGTCGTCCAGCCGTCGTCCGCCCCCATGACGGGGACAGCGCTCCGCGCGGAAGCTTACCGATTCCCCTGCACCCGCACGGAGTGAACGGTGAGCTCACCCGGCGTCCGGGGTCTCCGCCTTCTTGCGGGGTCGGCGCGGCTTCTTCGCCGCCGCCACGCCGGCCTCGGCCGGCTCGGATGCCGTCGCGGGCTCGCTCTTCGCGGCCGCTTTCGGAGCAGCGACGGGCTCCGCCTCGAGAGCCGGGGCGGGGGCCGACGCGGGCGCTTCGGGCCGGCGGGCGGGGCGGGTCCGGCCCGCCTTCGCGGCCGGCGCGGGGGCGGGCGCCTTCTGGGCGACCGATCGGTCGGCGGCGCGCTTCAGTTCGTGCGCGCGGGTCCACTTGAAGTGGTGACCGACGCGGTGGAGATGGAGCTGCTGCTTGCGGCAGGAGGACGTGCAGAAGTGGAAGACCGTCCCGTCCCGCTTCACGAACATCATGCCCGTGCCCGGCTCGATCTCCCGGGCGCAGAACGAGCACTGGCGTTTGACGACCATCGGTAGTGAGCCCCCTACTCTAACGGACCGAGAGCTTGCGTGCCTCGCGCGCCGTCTCGCGAAGAATCAGGACGTCCCCGAGGCGGATCGGCCCCGCGACGTTACGGGTGATGATCTTGCCGCGGTCGCGTCCGGCGAGGACGCGGACCTTCACCTGGGTCGCTTCCCCGGCCATGCCGGTGCGACCGACGAGCTCGACGACCTCCGCCGGCGAGCCCTTCTCTTCCGCCATCGTTCCCCCGTGACCGGCCGACCCACCTACTTCTTCAGGTTCGGGAACGCCGCGGAGAGCTCCTCGAGGAGCGGCTTCGCCTCGCCCGGCTCGACGACCGCGACGCTCGCCGCGGACTTCGAGAGGCCGGCGGACTGGCCGAGCCGCTGCTTCTTCGGGACGTAGAGGTACGGGATGCGCTTCTCCTCGCAGAGCATCGGGACGTGGACGAGGATCTCGACCGGGTCGACGTCCTCGGCCATGATGACGAGCTTCGCCTCGGCGCGCTCGCTCGACTTCGTCACTTCGTTCGTACCGACCCGGATCTTTCCGGTCTCGCTCGCGACTTGCACGAGCTGCAGGGCCTTGTCGGCGAGGTCGCTCGGGGTTTCGAATCGCACGTAGATCGGTCGCGCCATCGTTCGTTCCTCGCGTCAGCGGAACCCCCGCACGCGGGGGGTCCTCGGCTCACGGGTGGGGCCTCGTATTGGCTGCGCTATTTAACTCTGCGCAGCGGGAGGGCTCTTCGGCCCCTTGAGCTCGGCGAGGAAGGCGACCGTCCGCCGCCACGCGTCGGCGGCCGCGGCCGGGTCGTGGGTTTCTCCGCCGGGCCGGTGGAACGCGTGCCGGACACCGGGAAACAGCTCGACCGACACCCGCTTCTTCGCCCGGTGCGCGGCGGGCAGGAGCTCGGTGAGGGCCCACGGCGTAATCCGCTCGTCCTCCGAGGCGAGGATGAGGAGCGCCGGCCCGCGAAGCCCAGAGACCTCCTCGGCGTGGTCCATCCGACCGTAGTAGTCGACGGTGAAGTCGAACGGTAGGTGGCACCCCCCGAGCAGGGCGTAGCCGCCCCCCATACAGAATCCGAGCGCCCCCACGCGCGCGGGTCCCGTCAGCCGGGGCGCGAGCGCCGAACGGGCCTCCTCGAGCGATGCGAGCACCGCCTTCGGGGTGAGCGCGGCTCGAAGCTGCATCCCCTCCTCGACGTTCGCGGGGACCTTCCCGCCGAAGAGGTCGACCGTGGCGGTCGGAACACCGACCGCGAGGAGCGCCTCGGCGACCGACCGCATGTACGGGCCGCGACCGAAGATGTCGTGGACCAGCACGACGCCGACCGTCCCTCCCGTGCCCAGCAGTTCCGCGGGAACACCTCGAGAGGACATGGGGCTCTGCCTCGGAGCGTGGAGAGCGACCCGGTTCAAGAGCTCGCGCTGGGGGGTGCGGGGCCGGCGAACGCCGCTGGGGAGAGCTCGGGGTGCGCGGCGAAGTACTGCCGCGCGGGATCGATGAGACGGTCGAGCGCCCGGGCCACCGCCGCCTTCAGGTCCTGGGGGTGCAGTTGGCCGGCCGTCCAGGCGGTGAGGAACTCCGTTTCGCTCGCGAAATCGAGCGGGCCGCCGTATTTCGCCGGCCGCTCGACCGCGAGATGCCCCTCCCACGGGAAGACGATGAACCGGGCGGTCTCCACGACCGGGTTCCCCGCCGCCTCCTTCGCCGGACAGAACGCGTTCTGGAGCCGCTCGGCGATCACCGCGGTATCGGAGGGGATCGGGATCCCGCTCCCGGGGTCGGACTTCGACATCTTCCGTTCGACCGTTCCGTCGGTCGGGTTCATCCGGCCGCCGCCGCGGAGCGAGGAGAGGAGCGGAGTGTGGATCGCCGTCGGCACCGGCCAGTGGTAGTGGTGGGCGACCTCCCGTGCGAGCACGTGGGCCCGGCGCTGGTCCATCCCGCCGTAGGCGATGTCGACCGGCAGCTCGAAGATGTCGGCGACCTGCATCGCCGGGTAGAAGAGTCGGGACGTGTCGAGCTCCGACTCCTCCTCCGTCCGCCCCATGATCGACATCGCCCGCTTCGTCCGAGCGAGGCTCGTCGCCTTCGCGGCCCGGACGACCCGGGCCCAGTAGCTGGAGGAGCCGGTGAGCTCGTGCGACCAGCGGTACTGGACCCGGTCCGGTCGGGCGCCGAGCGCAGCGAACGTCTGCTGCATGTATCGCCCGGCGGCGGTGATGCGGTCGAGGTCGCCGTCGAGCTTGTCGTTGATCCACGAGTGCCAGTCGGCGAGGAAGACCGTCACATCGCACCCCGCCTCGGCGAGGTCGAGGATCTTGCGCGCGGTGATCAGGTGGGCGACCGTGAGCGACCCGGACGGCTCGAAACCGATGTACGCCCGCGGGTGCTCGTTCGAGGCGAGGAGGGAACGCACCTCCTCCTCGGTCACGACCTCGGTGGCGTTCCGCACGATCCGAGCCAGCCGCTCCTCGCTGTCCATCGCCGGAGCGGAGGGCCGGCCGTATTTATCCGAGTGAGGTCGGCCGTCCCCCGGCGGGGGCGGCCGGTTCCCGCCGGCCCGGACTTATTAAGACCCCCCGAGCTGCTAGTATTCACCCCGCGCCTATGGACGGTTCGACCGAGAGCGTCGTGACGGAGTCGCCGCCGGCGAGCCCGTCGGCCGAGGAACTGGCCCGCTCGCTGGGTGTGAGCGTCGAATCGGCGCAGCGGCTCCTGAAGGCGGGCCGCGGTTCCACCGAGGCGGCCCGGGAGCTTTCGGACCCGGAGCTCGTCGGCCTCGGACTCTCCGTCGAGGAGGCGGCGCAGGTCCACAAGCTCCCCGCGCCCCTGCCGGAGGCGCCGGTCACGTCCCCGCCCGAGAGCCCGGCGAAACCGACGCCGACCGATTCGGACCAGATCGTCGAGCGCTGGGCCGGCACCGTTCGCCGCACCGACCGCGGTCGCCGCCGGCGTCCGGCCGTCGCGCCGAAGGAGTCGACGGACGTCCTCCGAAAATGGGTCGATGGCGACGACCGGGCGATGGAGGAGTGGATCCGCTCCTCCGAGGCCGACCGGCCGATGCCGGCGACGCCGCTCGTGAGCGTGCCGACCCCGGCCCCGGCCGAGGGCCCGTCCGCGCCCGCCCCAGTGGAGACGATGACGACCGCCCCGGTCCTCGAGCGCGAGGAGACGGTCGTCCGCTGGCTCACCGGCCTTCTCGACCGGGTCAAGAGCGACCAGTTCGACCCGTCCACGATGATCCAGGAGGTTCAGGACCTCCAGCGGCAGCTGTTCGACGAGCGGACGAAACGCAAGCAGCTCGAGGACGAGGTCGAGCACGTGAAGCGTGGCTCGATCGCCGTGATCAAGTACGTCCGCTCGCACGAGGCGAAGGAGCGGGAGCTCGCCCTCCGCAGCAAGGACGACGAGCTCGCGGAGCTGAAGCTCCGTCTTCTCGCGCTCGAGGGAGTGGACGGCCACAAGGTCACCGTCCCCGCCGCAGCCCCGGCCGCGGCCGCCCCCGGCGCCCCGACCGACCCTTCGGCCACCGCGGCCGACGCGGTCGAGAAGGCGACCCGCGAGCTCGACCAGCGCCTCCGCGAGGAGTTCTCGGAGCGGGAGCACGAGTACATCGAACGGGAGACCGAGCTCCGCCGCCGCATCGTCCAGCTCGAGGGCGACGTGCGGAGCCTCTCGAGCCAGACGGAGGCGGCCCGCGACCGCGAGTCGATCCTTGCGAAGGAACGCGGCCCGCTCGCCGAAGACCTCGCCCACCGGCTCCAGGAGGCCCAGGAACGCGAGAAGGAGCTCGTCTCCCGCGAGAACGAGCTGAGGACCCGCTTCGAGGAGATCCGGATCAGCGCCGAGGAGAACGAGCGGCGTCGTGGACTTCTCGAGTTCAAGGAAGGGGAGCTCGCCGCGTACGACCAGCAGCTCCAGACCCGACGGCAGGCGCTCGATATCCAGGCCCGTCGTCTCGAGGAGCAGCGTCGCGAGATGGGCCCGCCCGGTGGGGGAACCGGGGACGAGACCCGCCGGCTCGAGGACCTGCGCCACCAGCTCTCCCAGAAGGAGTCCGAGCTACGCGCCCGCGAGGGCCAGCTCGCCCAGCGGGTCCAGGAGCTCGAGCGGATGAGCGGCGCCACCGCCGAGGCCGAGGCGTCGAAGATGCAGGCCGAGGCGGTCGCGGAGGTCGCCGAGGCGAAGGTGAAGAGCGGGGTACGGCGGCTCGACGACCTCCTCTACGGCGGCTTCCCGATCGGTTCGCAGATCCTGGTGAACGGACCCGCCCACACGGGTAAGGAGGTGCTCGCGCGGCTGTTCTCGGCGGAGGGGCTCCGCCTCGGGATCCCGTCGATCTGGGTCGTCACCGACAAGACGTACCTGCAGGTCCGCGAGGACCTCGCGGGCCTCTTCCCGGGTTTCGCGGACGCCGAGAAGAAGGGGATGATCCGCTACGCCGACCTGTACTCCCGGTCGGTCGGAGCGACCCAGGGCGGCGGCGGCGCCGCCGGGGTCCGGTTCCTCTCCTCGACCGACAAGAACGTTCTCGACCAGCTCAACGAGACGGTCAGTGCGTTCACCGAGGAGCTGAAGGAGAAGTTCTCCGCCTACCGCCTTATCTTCGAGTCGGTCTCCACCGTGACGGCGTACCTCGACACGGCCGCGACGTTCCGGTTCCTGCAGCCGTTCGTTGGCCGCCGGAAGATCGACGGCGCGGTCGCCTACTACATGCTCGACAGCGGCATGCACTCCGAAAGCGACCTCGAAACGCTCGAGCACATGGTCGACGGCTCGATCAACCTCAAGGTCGAGCAGATGAAGACCCTCATGGCGATCCGAGGGATCGGCGAGGCGCAGGCGCGCTCCTGGGTCGGCTACACGTTCACGAAGCGTTCGTTCAACCTGGGGTCGTTCTCCCTCGAGCACATCCGCTAGAGAAGCGGTCGCGTCGCCCGACGTGGAAGCGGGGCAAGGGGCTATGTACTATCCCCGCGGTCGTTCCGCCGCTAGGCTAGACCGGGGGGTTGGGCGTCCCCTTACACACCGAAACCGTCCTTAGCGGGGGTGACAGGCAGGAGCGACGTTCGGGCGAACTGTGCGTCTCGTGGCGCTTCGTAGACGCTCTGTTCCGCCGGGCCACGGGTGTTGCGACGGGCGCTCGGAGGAGCGCCCTAGCGGCTATCCATCACGGGCATCGGGTCAGGTCCTGACGGGAGCAGCCTTACCGTGACCCGTCGACGCTGGCGGGGCTACGGGGCCGAGAAGCACGCGGGGTCTCCGCACGGTCCGTCCGAACGGCAATCCTGTCGGCCTAGCACCGGGAGCAGGCCCCGGTGCGGTGGGGGATTTGTTTAAATACGAGGGTCTCGCGTTTTCATTTCGCTTCGGCGCCGTATGCACACGTACGTCGACCTCTACTTCACGCCTGAGAGCGCCTCCCCGCTCGTGCTGTCGGAACGCCTGCGCACGATCGCGGGTCTATCGTTCATCATCGGCCCGCACGACCTCGTCTTCGAGTGGGAGCAGGAGCACGAGTTCCAGGAGCGCCTCGCGAAGATCCACGAGGCCCTGAAGGGAAGCGGGGTCCTCTACCGGGTCGAGACGGTCTCGGAGGCTCCCGACTTCGTCCCGCCGATGCCGTGGCCGCCCCCGATGCCCCGACGGGACCCTGAGCACCCCGGCTTCTGAGCCGGCTCCCCCACCCCCCGGTTTCCACTGGAGAGTTCTACCTACCAGCCTTCGGTCGCCGGGTCGACCGCGTCCCGTTCGAAGACGGCCCGTCGGGCCGCCGGGATCTCCTGCTTACGGTTGGTCGAGTAGTCGTACACCACGCTTACTGTGCGACCCCGGGCGGTGACAGTGGAGGTGCCCGCGAGGGTGAAGCGGTAGAGGAGGGTGAAGCTGGTGCGACCGAGGGGACGCGCGGGGGCGACCTCACCGACGAGCTCGGCGCCGTACGGGACCGGGGCGAGGTAGCGGCATGCGGCTTCGGCGATGATGATGTCGATCTTCGTCGGGTCGGTGGAGCCGAGCAAGGGGAGGTAGTAGTCGCAGCGAAGGGTCTCCATGTAGGGAAAGTAGGCCGCGTGGTTCAGATGGTTCAGCACGTCGAGATCGTGGTACGGTACGTAGAAGCGTCGGGAGACGGGCCACGGTGGGGAGGAGGCCGTCGACGATCGGGGCATGATGCGCGGGGACGTGCACGCTCCATATATGGTATCGAGCCGGTAGGGCGGGCCGGCGGTAGGTAGAGAGGTTCTTTCATGACAGGACACGGAGCGGAGGCCGGTTCCAGTGGAAGAGGGGGGGTGGGGGGGTTTGCCGCACCCGCTCCCGCGCGGGGCGAGATGGCCGCGACCGTCGCGGGGATCCGGGACGCTGTCCGACGCCACTCGACGCGGTTCGAGCACGCGATCCCACTGATCGCGAGCGAGAACCTGTTGTCGCCGTACGCGAAGGAGCTGATGATCAGCGACTTCCACTCCCGGTACGCCGAGGGGCTCCCGGGCGAGCGGTACTACGAGGGGAACGAGCAGGTCGACGAGGTCGAGGAGATCTGTCTCGCGCTCGCGAAGCGCCTGTTCCGCTGCTCGTTCGCCGACGTGCGTCCCACCTCGGGGACGGTCTCCAACATGGCGGTCCTCAAGGCGCTCGCCGAACCGGGTGACCTCGTCGGCACGAGCCGTCTCGCGGACGGGGCCCACATCTCGAGCGCGTCGTTTGGGGCGTTCGGGTTGCGCGGTGTGAAGCCCGTCTACTACGCGTGGGACCCCGAGCGGATGACGATCGACGTCGGACGCACCCGCGAGATCCTTCGGGCCGTGCGCCCCAAGGTCTGTCTGTTCGGCCTGTCGCTCTTCCTCTTCCCGATGCCGATCGAGGAGCTCCGCCCAACGCTCGAGGAGATCGGCGCCCGCGGCTGGTACGACGCGGCGCACGTCCTCGGCCTGATCGGCGGCGGCGAGTTCCAGGACCCGCTCCACGAGGGATGTACGGTGATGAGCGCCTCGACGCACAAGACGCTCCCCGGGCCCCAGCACGGCATCGTGCTCGCCTCCACCGAGGACACGGACGTCGTCCGTCGCCTCCAGGGCGGGGCGTTCCCCGGCGTCACGAGCAACCACCACCTGAACGCGATGGCGGCGCTCGCGGTGAGCCTCGCGGAGCACCTCGAGTTCGGCCGCGACTACGCGCGGCAGACCGTGGCGAACGCGCGCGCGCTCGCCCAGGCGCTCCACGACAAGGGGTTCGACGTGCTCGCGCCGAACCTCGGGTTCACCCGCTCCCACACGATCGCCGTGCGCGTCGAGAAGGAGGGGGGCGGTGAGAGCGTCGCGAAACGGCTCGCCGACTCGGGGATCATCTCGAACAAGAACCTCCTTCCCGGCGACAAGAGCCCGAAGCACCCGGGCGGGCTGCGCCTCGGCACCCCCGAGGTGACGCGCGTCGGGATGCAGGAAAAGGAGATGGCGCGCATCGCCGAGCTGTTCGACGATCTTCTCCACCGGGGCCGTTCGAGCGCGGACGTCGCCCAGGCCGCCTCCGAGCTCAAGAGCGGGTTCACGACCCTCAAGTTCTGTTTCGGCGCCGGGGAGGCCGCGTACCGCTACTACGACCTCGTCGGTCGGGAGCCGAGCTAGCGACGACGGCCTAGCGCGCGCCCTCTTCGTCCGTCCCTTCGACCGCCGCGTCGCGTCGGGCGATCCCGCGTTCGAGCTCGTCCTCGTCGAGCGTCACGCGCGCCGGCCCGTCCGTCCGCTCGGCGAGCGCGAACCGGGCGCGCCCTCCCTCCTCCAGGGTGGCGGTGAGGGTCCCGTCGGTGACGAGCGAGGCGACCCAGTCGGCGACCGCCGGCGGCGCGGGCGGAGGTTCCCATCGGGCCTCGATCTGGTGGAGCATGAGCGGGCCGCCTTCTCGTACGATCTCGACGACGGCCGCGCGTCCCTCGGCGAGCTTCCGAAGTTCCGCCTCCCCTTCCGCCCCCGCGCCCGACGGCCTCCGCCCGCCCGACAGCAGCACGCCCATGCCGGCGAACCCGCCGACGCCGAGGAGCGCGACCACGGTGAGCGCGAGCGGCGAGAGATTCGAGGAGGAGCTCGCGGGCGCGCTCGCCGGCCCCGGTAAGGCGGCCGGCCCGAACAGCGCCGCGCCGGCGGCGTCCCGGACGGTCACGGTCCCCTCGGTCCCGGCGGCAACGGAGTAGTTCACCCAGGCCACGGTGACCCCCCCGGTCGACCAGACCACGGGGACGAACGTCTGGCTTGTGCCCGGCCCGGCCGCGAGCTCGACGAGGAGGGTCGCTCCCGGCGCCGGGTCCCCGAACCGGTCCCGGACCTGCCAGAGCGTCGAGCTTCGGTAGGTGCCGTTCTGAGTCGAGCTGGACGAGAGCGGGTGGGAGATCGCGAGGTGCGCGAGGTCCGGCAGCGCGGAGAGCGCCACGGGGGCGGGAGTGCTCGGCAAGGAAGTACCGAGGAGCTGCACGGTGACCGGAGCGGCCGCGGCGAGGTCCACGGATAGTCGAAGGACCCCGGCGTTCCAATCGGCCGCGGCGACCTGGAAGGTCCCGTTCGCCGGCCGCGGGAGAGCCCCGGTCGCGGAGGAGTTCACCCACGCGGACGCCATGGAACCGTTCCCTTCGGAGATGGTGACGCCACAGCCCACCGCGAACCCGGTCGCCGGATCCCCGGAGGATGTGAACGCCTCCCAGCCCACCGTCACCGGCGTCCCCGCGACCGCTTCTGTCGGCTCCGAAGATAGGTCACGGACCGATGCCGCCGGGCCCGAGGCGATGAAGGGCGAGGCGATCGAGCCCTGAGCGTGCGCGCCCGCCGCGACCGTCGGGCCGCTCATGCCGCCGAGAACCAGCAAGAACACGACGCCGACGGCGGCTCCGAGAAAGACCAGGCCCACGGCGCTGGTGCAGGTCGGGCGTTCGCGGTTCACACGCGCGCCTTCTCTCCCTCGGCGGGAGGGCGAGCGCGCAAGTCGTGCCGGGCCGCTTAACCCTGTCGACGTTCGAAGGCCGAGCGGTACCTGAGAACCGGGCCGTCCGGCGACCTCTTAGGGCCCGTCCGTTCCCGACCGACGTGTCCGCGCCCACGGTCACCTCGATCGTCCCGCCCCGTCTCGCCTCCCTTCCCGTCGAGCGGGAGCAGCTCGAGTACTCCTCCCGCTGGCTCGTCTTTGCTGAGGACGGTGACCGCTTGCTCCGGGGCTGGGGAGCTCCCGACCGCCCCTGGGTCCTCGGGGTCCAGCCTCGGGGAGAGCGCTGGCGGGTGGAAGCGTGGGGGGCGGACGCGGCGACCGCCCGGGCGGCCGCCCGGAAGCTCTTCTCGCTCGACCATTCGATCGAGCAGTTCTACCGGCTCGTCCGGGCCGAGCCGACGCTGCGCGGTACCGACCGGCGGTTCCGGGGCCTGAGAATCCCCCGGGACGCCCACGTCTACGAGGCGCTGATCCACTCGGTGCTCGGTCAGCAGGTATCGGTGCGCGCCGCGACGACGATGAAGGAGCGCCTGCTCGCGCGCGCCGGTGCGTTCCTCGAGGCGGACGGGGTCGAGGTCCCGCGGGTGCCGACACCCGCCGAGGTTCTCGCCCTCGGGGTCGACGGTCTCCGCGCGACGGGCGCGAGCGGAGCGAAGAGTCGTTCGATCCTCGCCCTCGCGGCGGCGGCCGAGGCCGGTTCGATGCCGGAGGCGGAGCTCGCTTCGCTGCCGATCGGGGCGGCGGTCGAACGCCTCGACGCGCTCCCGGGCGTCGGCCGCTGGACGGCGGAGAACGCGCTCCTGCGGGCCGTCGGTCGAACGGACGTCTTCGTCGCCGGGGACCTCGGGGTTCGCGTGGCGCTCGAGGAGTACGGTGTGCTCCGCCGCACGGCCTCGGAAGAGCGGGCGCGTGCCTGGGCCCAGCGGTACTATCCGGGCTGGGGGAGCTATGCGACGCTCTACCTCTGGCGAAAGCTCGTCGCGGACCGAGCGGCCGCCGAGAGCGGCTGAACGCCCGCTGTCCCTCTCGCCACCGCGCCGCGTTAGGTCTTGTCCGAAGAGGCGCCGCGGAGCGGGAACGACGCGACCGTCCGGTGCGTCGCACCGCGGGGCGAGAGCTCGCTCTCCTTCAGGACGAACTCGGTGACCCGGAACCGTCTGGGTGGTGGCGGCCGGACCTCCCCCGACAGGAGCTCGCGGGCGCGCCTGAAGTCGGTCGCGGAACGGACCCGGAAGAGCGTGAGGTGCGGCGAGAAGGTGTCGCGACGCGTCGGGTCTCCCTCGGCGGCGAGCGCCTCCCGAACGCCGTTCGCTAGGCGGGTGAGCTCCGCACTTCCTTCGGTGGCCCCCACCCACACCACCCTCGGATGCTCGGCGGTCGGGAACGCCCCTACCCCCTCGAGCGTCGCATCGAACGGTGGAACGGCCGCGCCGACCGGGGCGAGCGCCTCAGAGATCGGCCGGACGCGTTCTCTCGGGATCTCTCCGAGGAACAGCAGCGTCAGGTGTTCGGGGTCCGACCGGTGGGGGGCCGCACCGGGGGGCGCCGGTACCTCGACGGCCACGAACGCCCGCACGGTCGGTCGAGTGTGCGGTCGCACTTAGGCTCGAACCCCGTCGGTCGGTCCCCAACCCCGCCCCGGCCGCCGGTCCGCGAACTTACCCCGCTGACCCGTCGGGCAATCGCAACGTCCAGACCTGCGCCCGGTCGACACCCAGCCCCATCGCACGCAGCACGGTGCGCACGCGACGAGCGCGGCGCGCGTCGGAGACGACGAACAACGCGAACGCTCCGGCGCGGACCGCTTTGCGGACCCCGTGACGGACCCGTTCGGCCCGGAGCGCCCCCGACACTTCCGCCTCGACGTGGACGTCCCGGCCGTGAAAGAAGCGCCACGCCCATCCGGAACGGGCCCGCTGGATCTCGGAGGCCAGCTCGGCGGGGGTCATGGACGAGTTCCGGTCGGAGAGCTGCCGAAGGCGTGCGTCCGGAAGGGTCGTGTCGAACCGTCCCTGGCGAAGGATCTCGAGACGGTAGCCGCGCCGGGCGAACCGACGGAACGCTTCCATGAGAAGGGCCCGGTGTTCCGCCGTCTCCCGGACGGCCTGCGTGGCGGTCGTGAGGCCGAGCCGTCGCTCTCCGGCGGAAGTCAGCTGTAGACCTTCCGGCGTTTCCACGAGGTACCGCTCCCGGAACAGTGACGGGACCCGCTGGGCGAGCGCCGCCGGATCCACCCCGGGTCCAGGTAGCTCCGCGGCGGCCGCGACGAGGTCGGCCGGCTCGAGCCGTGCGCCGGATTCCTCCCTCCACAGCACGGCCAACAGAAGTCGTTCGGTGCTCGCGTCCGCCGAGAGTTCACCCCCGACCTCCATCGCGCTCCGGCCGAACTCGACCCGCGTCGCGTCCACCGCGGCCTCCCACACGGTCGGGTCGGCGGGGGCCGGTAGCTCCTCGGGAGGAATAACCCGAGGTGCGAGGGACCGGGAGTCGAGGGCCAGACCCTGCCCGGTCGGCAGGTTCGGCAGGAGGTCGCCCGAGTCCGCCGGCCCGAGCCCGAACCAGGCGCCGACCGCGAGGGCCGATGGTCGGGGGACCCGGAACGTGACGAACCCACGGAGCGCCCCTCGCGCCGCGGCCGCGAGCTCTCGGGCCAATCGTTCGGGGTACTGCGTCGCGACGACGGTTCGGAGCCCGAACTTCCGGCCCTCGGAGAGAACCTCGGTGACCAGGCGGGGCGAAAGCGCCTGCACCTCGTCGAGCACGACCGTGACCGGAGTCGGGGACCGGCGTGGGTCGACCCCGGAGGCGAGGCCGAGGTAGACGCGTCCGAGGGCGAGCGTAGCCGCGAACCCGGCGGCCTCGGGTCCGACGGTCGCGAACGGGATGCGGACGACCACCGACCGACCGTGGGTGAGCAGCGCCTCGACCGGGACCCCGCCATCGACCGGCGCGAGAAGCTCGCGCAGCGCCGGTACGAGTACGACCTTCGATAGGCGCGTCGCAGCCGACCAGAGGAACTCGGGGTTCCGGCGCACGACTGGCGCGAGCTCGTCGAGGAACCGGGCGATCTCGGGAGACCGCGTCGCGAGCCGGGCCGACTCCCGTCGGTCAGGGTTCGTCAAGAGGTCGTAGACGTCGGTGAGGGTCCCGCCCGACTCGAGCGCCAGCCGGACCACCGTGTCGAAGATCCGCTCGAGCCGGAACCCCCAGTAGAGGTCGACACCGTCCGGGCTCAGGCGCTTGAGCGCTGCGACGAGATGGGCGGCGGCCCGGTCGAGCGGCGCGTCGGCCGCGAGCGCCGACACGCCCGGCACCGGAGGTCGTTCCGCGTCGATCGCCACCATCCGGCGCCGCGCGTCGGAGGAGAGTCGCGCGAGGAGGAGGGGCGCGAGGTCCCCGTGGAGGTCGAGAGCGAACAGTGCCCCGCCGCGTTCCACGACCTGCGCGGCCCAGCGGGCGAGGAACGTCGTCTTCCCCGCGCCGGAGGCTCCGAGGACGATCGCCGGCGTCTCGACTAACGCGTCGGAGGGGTCGCGAACTCCCGCGTCGAGGGAGAGGGCCGAGTGCGCCGCGACCGTGCAGGGGCGGTCGAACCATCCCAGAGGGGGCACCGTGCGGAGCCCACCACGTGCCCAGTCGCGCCGGAAACCCCAGCGGCACGGAGCGAACGTGGCGGCAACACCGAGCGCGAGGCTCCACTCCGCGGCGAGAGCGGGCCCGACGGCGGAGTAGCCGTCCGTCGCCTCGCGGGCCGTCGACGCGGCGAGGCGGAACCGGCGAGCCATCCAGACGCTCCCGTGGGGACCGGGAAGCCAGAAGGTCTGAAGCCCGAGCCAACTCCCCGGTGGGACTCCCGGAACGATCCCCACCCGGTCGAGCGGCAGAGCTCCTTCGGAGGGAGGACCCCGGCCGGCCCGGCCGGCGCGAACGAGGTCTCCCGCACATTCGTGCCGGAGTTCCGCCGGCGGCGCGGGTGCACGGGCAGGGCATGCGTCGACCCGGACCGAGACCCCGGCGGGGCAGCGCTGCAGGACGTCGAGGAGCGGCGACGGACGGACGGTCACCCGGGTCGGTCCCCCGTCCGAGTCGCTCTCCAGGAGCGCGGCGGCCGGCAGTGGCGTCGAGGCGATTAACCGGGCGAGCTCGGAGTACCACTGCCGACGGACGGCCGGGTCTCCCCGGCAGCGGACCGTGCGGAGGCCGTCGTCGTGGTTCACGGCCTGGCCCGGGCGGAGGCCCGCTCGACGAGGGCTTCCACCTCGGATCGAAGACGCGGCAGTCGGTTCAGTCGCGCGAACTCGCGCAGAACGTCGGTGCTGACGAGGTGCGGGACCGCGCGGTCGTACTCCCAGAGCCGGACCAGCCAGACGAGCCGGCCATCGGGGTAGCGGTAGAGGCGGGCGCGCGGGCGGTACGGACCCGCGATCGGAAGGCGGAGCTCGCCGACCAGGCGGACGCGCCCGGTCGCGCCGGTCGAGATAGGTTGTTCGGTAGGAACGGGTTCGCTCGGCGTTGTTGCGATGCGCTGTGCATCCACGGTTTCCAGAACTCCCCCATCCCTCCGCGGATCTCGGACGGGACGGACTGGTCGGCGGTAGTGCTCTCCAGGAGCGGAGAGTGGCGACGTGCCCCCTAGGACCCGCCCCGCGGCCGGAGCGCCGTGAGGCTAGGGGGAACGGGCTCCGGTGGTGGGCCGGGAACGGGCTCAGCGACGACGCGCTCTCCCGTGGTCAAAGCGTCCGGCGCGTCCGGCCGGGCGTCCGCTCACGGGGGCGTCCTCGAACGATCCCTCGTGGTTCGAGGCGACGTCGGTCACTGGGCGGTTGGAATCCGCACGATCGTCCGGAGGCACGGACCGATCTCTCGGGGGTGCGGGTCGGGACGGCGGCGGGTTCGGGGATCCGGGCGCGACGCGACATGGGCCAAGGAGATCCGCGAGCGGACCTTTCGGTCGGGAGCGGAGCGAGGCCGAGGGGATGACGCGCTACGCCGCATGGGAACGACGTCCCCCACGCGCCCCGGCACTACCTCGGGTCACCTACCGATGAACGATGAACGGTGCGCGTGGGGTCCGAGCCAAGGAGATTTGGACGGTGATGCGCTCGAAGGCGCCGATGCAGATCGTGGCGGCCGCGACCGACCGCGAGCTCTCCGCGGCGAAGGCGATGATCGAAGAGTACGCCGCGTCGATCGGCATCGACCTCGGATTCCAGGGATTCCGCCAGGAGATCGCCCAGTTCCCGAGCGGCTACTCGTCTCCCGACGGGTTGGTGCTCGTCGCCTACAGGGGCGGAGAGCCGGCGGGGGTCGTCGCGCTCCGCCGTCTCGAGGGGTCGGTCTGCGAGATGAAGCGTCTCTACGTCCGCCCGGAGCACCGGGGACGGGGGATCGGGAGGGCGTTATCGGAGGAGGTGATCCGCCGAGCGGCCGGCCTCGGCTATGCGAAGATGCGCCTCGACACGTTGCCGACGATGGACCCGGCGATAGAACTCTACCGGGACCTCGGATTCCGGGAGATCCCACCGTACCGATTCAACCCGGTGGCCGACGCCCACTACATGGAGCTCGACCTGGTCGTTCCGTAGTCGAGCTCGCCCGCCCTCTCGAGGATTCAAAGAAAGGAAGGTTTTGGAAAGGTCCCTCGCACGCCTGGGACACGGTGCTGTCCCCTTGCGGCGATCTGGAGGGACCCTTCCGGGGTGGTTGCAAGTAAACGATGGCGTCCCCGGGTATTTGAGGCGCGGACGGGGGGTCGTGAAACGGCTCGGAGACGGGCCGTTCCGACTACCGGGCGCGGTGCGGCTCCCCTTCTCCGACCACGATCCGGGGCAGCTCGCCCTGGATCGTCGGGGGCCGGTGCGCCGCCGCAGCGGCCGCTCGGCTCGTCTGGGCGGCCCGCGGGAGGAGCCACCGCTCGCCCCACGCGCGGAGCTCGCGGGCGGCCGGGGCGAGCCCGAGACCCATCTCGGTAAGCGAGTAGACGACCGAGAACGGACGGGTGCTGACGACCGTCCGCTGCACGACGCCCTGCGACTCGAGGAACTTGAGGGTCGCGCTGAGGGTCTTCGCGTTGAGCCGCGGGTTCGACTTCAGGATCTCGCTGAACCGCTGCGGCCCCTCGAGGAGACGGTGGACGATGGCGAGACGCCACTCCGTACCGATCACTCCGACCGCCGCGAGGACCGGGCAAAGGTGCTTCCCGTCGGGGGAGTCGCAGATGTCGGCCCCGGTCGGGTGGGTCGAGTGGGCACGTCGGGTGCGGTCGGTCTCCATCGGTCTC
Source organism: Thermoplasmata archaeon (assembly GCA_035502015.1). GTDB lineage: Archaea > Thermoplasmatota > Thermoplasmata > Lutacidiplasmatales > UBA184 > Lutacidiplasma. The sequence continues at coordinate 35,189 of DATJVA010000053.1, forward strand.
GCCTCTACCTTCAAGGGCCACGGGCCCATTTATAGTTACTGTATGGAATCAAGTGAATGGTGGTAACTCGAAGCGGCCCGAGGCACCCGTCATCGCGGCGGAGTACCTTTTCTCCGCGCTCGCCCGTTCACCGCCGTGCCTTCCCGACGTCGCGAGGTCGAGCTCACGGTCGAGCGTCCGCTGCGGCCCGATGTTCCGGGAAGTGGAACTGTACGGCTGTCGGCCCGGTTCGAGGTCTCCCCGGACGGCACGGGCCCCGACCACGCGGAGCTTGCGCGCGCTCTCGACGAGCTGCAGGCGGACCTCGACGGGATCGTCGGCCCTCTGCTCGCCGCGGCTCCGGTCTCGCGCCCCGACCGTGACCTCACCGAGCTCGTCGAGACGTACCGGCCCCGCCAGCGGGAGCTGATCGACCTTCTCCTGGGGGAGGGGGAGCTCACGCCGGGCGAGCACGCGCGTCTCGTCGAGTACCTGGGGGCCCCACCCGCTCCGTCGGAGCGACCGGCAACGGAACGCCGGTTCGACGCACCAATCGCCGCGGTACCGATCATCGCGGGCCGGGTCGAGGAGCAGGGCCGTCCCGTGCCCGAACTGCTCCGCCTCTACCAGATCACCTCGCTGAAGCAGGCCGGCGCGGTCCGGGGCCGCCGGGAGATCTCGTTCGCCGAGTACATGGCGCTCAAGCGGCATTTCCAGGAAGAGGAAAGCCGGGACGAGCGGCGCGAGAGCGCCGAGAGCCGCTAGCTTAGCCGACACCGCCCGCACGGGCGCGGGTCTCGGGCAGGGGAACGAGCGCGACCGCGAGCATCCCGACGTCGGTGATCCCGCGCCGCATGGCGACGACCCGGGCGCGACCGGGCCGCACGGTCGCCGTAGGGTCCGTCGGGTTGCCCACGACCGCTCCGGCCGGGTAATCGACAGCTCCTATCGCACCGGCGGTGCGGAACAGGCCGACGCTCATCTCGCGGCGCCGAAGGCCCGCCTGCGCTTCGGTCAGGAACTCACCGAGCGACGGGCCCTCGTCGACCCCCTCGGGGAGCCCGAGGGTCGTCATCGCGAACGCGCCGAGCCCCTTCGTACGGCTCTCCGGCGAAAGTCCCTCGGCCACGAGCAGGTCCTCCGCCCGGGCGAGGAACCTCGCGGCCGCCGCGGCGGGCGGTTCCTTCATCGCGAGGAAAGCGAGGCGGCTCGTCCAGCCCTTCTCGAACACGGCGTCGGCGGCCGCCTTGAGCGCGTCCCCGGGGCTCGCCACGACCACCGGGCGGGCGGTCCGTTCCGGCGGAAGGCCGGCCGGAGAGGTATCGCCGCCGGCGAGCCCGGCGGTCGCCGCGGACGGCAGCATCGGCTCGAGTCCGAGTCGGTAGATCACCGCGCGAGCCTCGGTCCGCTCGGTCGTGCGGATAGGGTGCATCGGGCCCCCGCCGAGTCGGGCCGCCCCGTCGCCCCGGTCGACGATCAGCGTCGCCACGTCCGCGTGAGGGACCGCGGCGGCGAGCCGTCCGCCGACAGCGCCCTCGCCGAGGACGCGGAGGAGGAGGCCGACCTCGGTACCGGTCGCGCCGCGACGCTGCGCTTCCTGGAGCAGGTTCGCGAACTCCTCGACCGTCGCTCCCTTCGGCGGTTCGGTGAGCGAGCGGCAGGCGCCGGCGGAGAGGAGGACGAGGAGGAGGTCCTGCTCGGAGAGACCCTCGGCGAGCTCGGTCGCCGCCGAGACCACCGCTGCGGCCTCGGGCGCACCGCCCCACCCCGGAAGGACCGAGGCGCCCCGGAACGGGAGCTCCGGGTCGACCGGCTCGGGTCCAGCGAGGTAGCCTTGGGTTAGACGGTCCCCGATGGCGTGCAGCGCGGCGAGCGCCATCGAGTTCGCCGCGTTCCCGAAGGCGAGGAAAGCGACCTGGCGGTACCGTGCGTCCGTCACGAAGCGGTTGCCGACCCGAAGCGCGCCGCCATCGCGTCTCAGCGCGAGCCGTACCGACCGGTACGCGTCCGCCGCCGTGACCGCCGCGCGGAATGCGATCGCCTGCACCGGGTCCGGCCCCTTCGGGTCCGGTTCGCCGGCGGGAGGGAACGGGTCCCACGGGAACTGACCGATCACGTGGGCGTCAGCGGGGCACCCGCTCAAGAGCGTAGCGCAGCGGCGCGTGTCTATCTATCCGAGCTGGAGCCGCTCCGCGGCGGTGGGGGCTCGGGGGTCGAGAAACCGTGACGGGGAGAACTGCGCCGGGTCGAGGTCGGTCGCCTGGCCGAGGACCGTGGCCGCGACGCGTCGGGAGGTCGCGGGGGCGAGCATGAAGCCGTGCCCACCGAAGCCGTTCCCGTGGACGAAGCCGGGGAGCCGCGGGTCCTCACCGATCACGGGGAACCCGTCGGGGGTGTCGTCGTAGAACCCCGACCAAGCACGGATCACGTTGACCGCGCCGAGCCGTGGAAGCAGGCCGACGAGCGCCCGCGCCATCGTCGAGAGGAACTCGGGCGAGCTTCCCTGGCCCCGCGCGGTACCGGGACGGTGGGGGAGAGCGACCCCGCCGATGACCTCCCCCCGCATCGACTGGCTGAAGTAGAGGCCGTCGGAGACCCGAACGACCATCGGGTCGAGGAACGGCTTCATCGATTCGGTGGCGAGGATCTCGTGGCGGGTCGCGACGTTCGGCACTTCGAGCCCCGCGCGGCGGGAGAAATCGCCGGACCAGCCGCCGGCGGCGTTCACGACCGTCGGCGTCCTCACCGGGCCCTTCGAGGTGAGGAGCCCGGCGACGCGGCCGTCGCGGACCTGAACGCCGAGCGCCTCGACGCCCAGCGCGACCTCCACACCGAGGGAACGCGCGGCCTCGTAGACGCCCCAGATCGCGGGGAACGGGTAGAGGGTCCCGTCGGTCCCCAGATACGTCCCGCCGACGGCCGCGCCGGGAGCGATGCCGTCCACGAAGCGGGCGACCCCGTCCGCGTCCAGCACCTGGGAGGGGAGCCCTTCCGACGCGACGAGCTCGTGGACGCTCTTGAGCCGGGTGAGCTCGCGCTCGTTCTCGGCGAGGAAGAGGTAGCCGGATTGGCGGAACCAGATGTTGAACCCGAACTCGCGGCCGAAGCGACGGTACGCCTCGACCGCCTCGCGGGCGAGCCGGACGGTGCCGCGGGTCTCCCACTGCTGGCGGACGCCGCCGCCGTTGCGGCCGGACGAACCGCTCGAAAGGAATCCGCGGTCGACGACGAGGACCGGGCCGCCGCCGCTGCGGGCGAGGTGGTACGCCGTGAAGAGGCCGACGATCCCCGCCCCCACGACGACCGTGCGGTAGGCGTCCCGGCGCAGCGTCACGGCACCACACCCTCCCGAGGAGGAGGCGGCAGGGAGGCGAGCGCGGCGAGCGGAGTGGGGACGACCGGCGGACGCTGCGTGATGTAGCCGACCTCGTACGGCGGCCGGTCCTCGAGCAGCGAGAGGAGGAGCAGGGTATCTGGTAGGCAGTAGCGGCCCTGGCAGACTCCCGTTCCGAGGCTCGAGTACCGCTTGATCACCTCGATACCGCGGTAGCCGGCACGGTTCGCCCTCTCGACCTCGGAGACGAGCACGTCGACGCATGCGCAGGCGACCCACCCACCGTGCCGGCGGGTCCGCAGGAGCTCGCGATAGTACCCGAGGAGCTCCGTGGGCGCGTCCATAGCTGGAGGCGAGTGCGCCGACGGTTCTGCCCTCGTCCCGTGGGCGACCGCCTCCGCGACGAGTTCGGGCGGCGGCGCGACCTCGGAGGCGCCGGCGGCCGAACCGACCGCGAAGAGGCCCGGGACGCTGGTCGCTCCGTTCGAGAGCACGGCCGGCCCGTACGCCGCCACGTCGGGTCGCCACTCCATCGTCGCTCCGGCCTGGAAGAACAGTTGGGCGTGGGGGATCCGGCGGTGGGCGAGGATCACCGCATCGCACGGTAGGGAGGCACCCGCGCCGCCGCCCCGGGCGCGGATATCGATGGCGCGAACGTGTCGTCGTCCTCGCGCCCGGAGGAGGAGGGACCGTGGGTAGAGGAGAACCCCGTGGTCGTTCGCGAGCCGTACGACCTCGGGCCGGATCTCCGTGGGGGCGACGACCGACTCCACGGCGTCCCCGCACGCGGCGAGCACCTCGGCCGCCCGGCTTCCGCCGCCGACGACCACCGCGCGACGGAACGGGGGGCGACGCCCGGGAACGACCGACGAAAGGGCCCCGTCCGCGGTCAGCACGCCGGGGCGGTCGTTGCCTCCGAAGAGGAGCGAAGTGTCGTATCCACCCGTGGCGACCACGACCGTGCGGGCGCGGAGGCGGACCCCCTGAGCGGGCTCGCGGAACGCGAGCAGAGTGAACGGCCGATTCCCGGACTCCGCCGGCGGCGGGAGAAAGACCGCGGTGGTCGCGTGCAGGAGCTCGGAGTCGGGGAGAGGTGCCGGCCGAAGGCGCCGGTCGAGCACCAGCGGCCGGACCCCCTGCTTCACGAGCCCCGCGACGACCGCGCGCCCCGACGCGCCCGCACCGATCACGACCACGTCGACGCTGCGCTCGACAGCGGGGGCGAGAAGCGCGCGGCCGGCCTCGTCGGTCGGAGGGGCACCCGTCCCCGCGAGGCGTCGGACCATCCGCTGGAAGAGCGGGGTCGCGAAGGCGGGTCGCCGAAGGCCGTGCAGGCTGTCGACGCCTCCGGGGGCGAGAAACCCGATCGCGGAAAGGAGGTCCCGGTTCGTGGACGGCCAGGCGTTCTCGGTGGTAACGATGTCGCCCTCCGCCGGCTCGTAGCGGCACGCGCGGACGTTCGGGCGACCGTTCACCCGGACGAGGCAGCCGGTGCAATGGCCCACCCCACAGAGCGGCCCCTGTGGGCGATGGTACTGGATCGATCGATGGAGGAGCGGGATCCGGTCCCGGGCGAGAGCCGAGAGGAGCGTCTCGCCCTCTTGGGCCGTTCGCGGTCGACCACGGAACGAGAATCGCCGGCCCGCCTCTCCCATGCTGTCGCGACCGCTCGGCACCCGTCCCCGACGTATTTAGGGTCCCCTGAGGAGCGGGCCGAACGACGAAAAATCGAGCGGTTGGGGCGCCGGTTCGACCGAGGCTATATAGACAATAGTGAATCCGCCCAACTACTATCAATGCGTAGCAGCGGAGGGTTTCACGGCCGGCGTATCCAGAAGACCGGCGGATCGACCTTCATCATCTCCCTGCCGAAGAACTGGGTGACGACCCGCGGGCTCGGACCAGGGGACGTGCTGTTCTTCACGCCGCGGGCCGACGGGTCGCTCACGCTGTTCGCAGAGTCGGCGAACCCCGCCGAGACGGAGCGGCGGGTCGTCGAAGTGCGGAACGACATGAACGAGGAGCACCTGTTCCGCCGGCTCATCGGGGAGTACATCGGGGGGTACCCTCTCCTCGAGGTCCGCACGCCGGGCCGGATGGGCGCCCGGACGCGCGAGGTGATCCGCAGCTTCGCTCAGCGGATGATCGGACCCGAGATCCTCGAGGAGACGTCCGAGTCGGTGATCCTCCAGGACGTGGTGGGCCAGAACCCGCTCCCGATCCCGTCGATCATCCGGCGGATGCACCAGATGGTCCGAGCGATGCAGACGGACGCGATGACCGCGTTCCGCTCGCGCGACAGCGCGATCGCCCGCGACGTGATCGAGCGCGACTGGGAGGTCGACCGTCTCCACTGGTTCCTCGAAAAGCAGGTCACGAGCGCGCTACGGGACGCGCGGATCCTCGTCACCGTCGACCTCACGCTCCCGGAGTGCTCGACGTACCTGCTCGCCTCCCGCGTCCTCGAGCGTATCGCGGACCACGCGGTCCGGATCGCCGAGACCGTCACGATCCTCGGCCGCGAGCGCACCCCGGAGAAGATCGTCACCGAGCTCGACCGGATGGCGACCGCCGCTGCGTCCGCGCTCTCGGACGCCCTCGACTGCCTCGACTCGCGGGACATCGCGAAGGCGAACGAGGTGATCGACGCGGCCCACACGCTGACGCAGGAGCGCGACAACATCCTCCACGAGCTCACGTCGAAGCGTGGACGGCTCGCGGTCGGGCTCGCCTACGTCCTCGAGAGCCTCGAGCGGAGCGCCTTCTACGCGAGCGACCTTGCGGAGATCGCGATCAACCGCGCGGTGGAGTCCCCCGGCACCGAGAAACCGGAGCCGGTGTCGCTCCCGCGTGGCGCGGTCGCTCAGGCGCCGGGCGCGTAGCGGACCTCGAGGTCCTGGAAGACGTCCGTGACGTCCTCGCAGCGGTCGGTGATGACCTCGAGCCGCTCGTAGAAGTCCTTCCACTTCAGGATCTCGATCGGGTCACGTTCCTGGAACAGCTTCTCGAGCAGGTCGCGGAGCAGGTCGTCCGCCTCGTTCTCGAGACGGTTCACCTCCACGATCGCCCGGTTCAGGTTCGCGGGAGCCCCGCGGTAGAGCTCGTCCAGGCCGAGGATCCCGTTGTCGACGTAGGCGACGGACTCCACCACGATGTCCGCGAACCGCTGCAGCTCGGGGCGGCTCTGGGCGAGCTGGTAGGTCTTCACCCGGTTGGCCACCGCTTCGATCCCGTCCACGATGTCGTCCAG
>DATJVA010000054.1:0-15051 GCA_035502015.1 Thermoplasmata archaeon
CGATCCAGCGGCGCATCGCCGGACCGACGTCCGGATGGACGGCGTCGAGGTTCCAGCGTCCGTCCGCGCGTTGTTTCTTGCGCAGGAGCTCGAGCGCAAAGCCGAGCCTTGGGTCGTCCCCGTAGCCGAGGGCCGTCAGCATGTCGAGACCGACGAGAACGTCGTAGTAGTAATGGACCGGCCAATGGAAGTGGTACCACGGGGCGTACCGCGCTCCTTGGCGATGCAGCTCCCGGTCGAGGAAGAACTCGGCCCCGAGCTCGACGCACCACTTCATCGCGGGGGTCCACTTCGAGCGCGGGTAGACCGCGAAGGCACTGAGACCCTCCCACGAGTCGAGGTTCCGTCCCTGAGCGGGGCCTTCGCCGAACGACCAGCACGTCCAGCCCCCCTTCGGGTGCGCGGTCGCGACCAACCATTCGAGCGCCTTGCGCACCCGAGGGTCGTCCCCGTAGCCGAACCGAATGAGTGCCCGTGCCATGTTCCCGGTGTAGCAGAGGTGGCCGTTCCCGGCAGATGAGCCGCCGACCCCGCCCCCCTTCAGCGGGGACCGCTCCATCCAAAGCTCGCACGACGCGCGCACGGCAGGGATCGACCGTGTCGCGCCGAGGTCCGAGAGCGCGAGCAGGTTCCAGTTCGTCGAGATGTACTTCGGGCGGTAGAGGCTCTTCTCGCCGACCCACCAGCCACCGGGGTCACGCCGCCTCAGGATTTCCGCGACCCATCCCCGCTTCGGGATCTGGCTCCGCGCCTCAAGGACCTCGGGGTCGGTCTTCTTCCGGTGGAGCAGCTCGGTAAGGGCCCGGTAGCGGACCGCGGGTTGGTCGGGTTCGAGCAGCCAGGAGAGCGTCGCGCTCTCCTTCGAGCCGCGTGTTCGGGGGGCGGAACGCCGGCGCACCGGTGCCATCAAAACTCACTACCTTAGAGGCCCGCAAAAAGGGCTAGGGAGGGGTACCGGAACACCCCTCGTGGGGGCCTTCGGCTCCCCGAACGTCACGGCGACGCCCGGTCGCTGTCCGCTCGCGGACCGAGCGCCGTCGCGAGGGCGAAGAACGCGCTCGGAGGAAGCGCCTCGGGTCGCAATCGCTCCCATCCGTCCGGCCATCCCGCCCGTGCGGCGAGCTCGGTCGGGCCCTCGTCATAGTGGACCACGCGCGGCAGGAGGTTCGAAAGCTGCTTGCGACGCGAGGAGAACAGCTGGCGGAGCATCTCCTCGAACGCGGGGACGGACGGCACGGGGAGAGGCCCGGCCCGCGCCTCGTGGACCACGATGCGGCTCGATACCTCCGGTCGGGGGGAGAACGCTTCGGGCCCCACGGTCCGGAACAGCTCGACCGACCCGTACAACTGGGCGATGATGGAAAGCCGGCCGTACGTCTTGGATCCCGGCCCCGCCGCGAGTCGCTCCGCGACCTCGCGCTGGACCAGGCAGACCACGCGAGGGGTTCGGGCGGCGAACAGCCGCAGCAGAATCGGGGTCGCTATCGAGTACGGAAGGTTGCCGACAACGACCTCCGCGGGCGGCATCGGGACGGAGAGGGCGTCGCCCGTCACCACCCGGATGCGCTCACCGAACGTCCCCGAAAGGAAACGGGCCAGGCGCGGGTCGCGCTCGATGACCGTGAGGGGGCCGATCCCCCGACGCAGCAGAGCCGCGGTCAGGACCCCGAGCCCTCCTCCGACCTCCACGACAGGGTGCCCGGGAGGCCGCTCCACGAGCGCCGCCTCCGCATCCGCAACGAACGCGTCGGTGAGGAACGACTGGCCCCACTCCTTCGACGGACGAACGCCGAGGGCCGAGAGCGTTTCGCGGACCGCGTCGGGGCGATCCGGCACCGCGGGGGCGGCCCCGTCGTCGGATGCGCTACGGCGCGACGAAGAGGCGGTACTTGTCCTCGACACCGCTCAGTTCCTGTTCGATCCGGCCGACGATGAGCCGTTCGGGGTTCTTCAGGTGGACCCGCGCTTCGATCTCTTCGAAGCTCGCGAACGGCGCGCTCTTCCGCTCGTCGACGATCTGCTGCATCGTCTTCTTTCCGATCCCGGGCAGGAGCTCGAGCAGGTGGAACCGGCGCGAGACCGCCGGCGCCTCGTTGAAGAAGCGCAGGTACCGCTCGCTGTGGCGCTTCACGATCCCCTCGAGCGCCGCGGTGAGCTCCGTGCGGGCCGAGACCGTGAGCTCGTCGTAGCCGACCCGCCGTCGAACGTGGTCGATCGGAGAGGGGGTCCCTCCCGTCGGAACGAGGGAGACCCGGGCGCCCGGGGTGAGGGCGGCCGAGGGCCGCGGCACGAGCTCGAAGAGCTTCAGCTCGTCCTCGCCGACCGCGAGGGCGAGCGGCTCGCGGTGGAAACCGCGTTCCGTCTGCCGGCCGTTCGGCAGGTAGTCGAGGATGATCGCGAAGTTCTCCACACCGGATCCCCCCCGTTCATCGGTGCTGCGCCACGATCTCGAGGAGTTTGGCGACCTGCTCTTCGTCGAGCGCGACCCGCTCCTTCGAGAAGAGAAGGCGGATCTCCTCGGGGTACTGCGGAAGGACGTCCGCGATCTTTACCGCCACGCTCGCATCGACGAACGGCAGGGCGCGGAGCGCGGCGAGCAGCTTCGCCGTCTGCTCGCTCGTCAGGCGGGCGAACTGGTCGGCGTGCTGGTGGGCGAGCGCCGCCTCGCGCGGGAGGGTGCGGCGGGCCGCCTCCTCGACGAGGAGGTCCTTCACCTTGGAGAGGGGCACCGGTTCAGGCATCGGACTTCCCTCGCTCCGCGGGCCAGAGGTGGATCGGGTTCGCGATCAGCTCCTTGCGCTTGCCGCCGTCCAAGAACTCGATGCGGTAGGCCCGACCGCTCTTCGCGACGACGGTGCAGGTGCGACCCTGGTAGCGCGGATGCGGCTGGCCGTGCGGGTCGGACGGCTCGATCCGGACCACGACCTGCTCGCCGATCGCGAACTCGCGCAGGAACCGCGTCACCGGCGGGAGCCCGCGCTCGCGGACCTCCTTCGTGAACGTCCCGCGGGACCGGGAGCGGAACCCTTTCGAACTCTTCACCATCGTTCAGACCTCCGTATCGTGGATCTCCAGCACGTCGAGGAACTCGACCTTCAGCGGAACTCCGAGGAGCGAGGATAGGCTTGGCACGGTGCGTCCGTCATCCCCTTCCACCCACTCCTTGACGTACGTACCGGCTTCGGTCCTGATGTCGAGCGTGAACCGCCCCTCGGTCGCCTCCACGACGCGCGCTTGGACGACCCGCCGCGTTCGGACGCGGTCGGACCGACGGTGCGCGACGCGCTTCGGCGTGCGCTGGGCGATCGCCTGGCGAAGCGCGAGCTCGAGAGCCTCATTAACCTTTGCCACCGGGACTTCTCCCGCCACGCCGACACGGTAGCTCTTCTCCGGGCTCGCCTCCTTGACGCGCACGACCTCGAGCGCTTCCGCGGGGCGAAGGTCGACGACCTCGACCTTTCCGACCGCCTCCCGGGCAAGGTCCGCGCCGACCGCGGTAAGGTCGAGCGTCCTCACGCGGGGTCGGAGGAGCTCGAGCACGAACGGGCGACCTCGGCCAAGCATCCGAGCGTCGATGTCCTCGCGCCCCATTCCGTGGAAGCGCGTCCCCTCGGCATGGGTCGCCCGCAGGAACGGCGCCGCGATGACCTCCTCGACGCTCGTCGGGTAGGTCTTCCCGGTCCCTCCGCACGCGTCGCACCCACGCCCCCGGCAGCGGCGGCACGGCCAGTGGGTCTGCGGAAGCGTCCGGTCGAGCTTTCGGTAGCGGCCCCGGACATAAAGGGGCAGGACTGTGAGCTCCACCCGGCCGACCGGCAGGTCGGCGAGGAACACCACGTCGGGCCCCTCGGTGACCCCCTCCGAGCCGGTCGCGGCGGCCAGCTTCTTCCCCAGCTCCCGGTTGAACGCCGACCGAACGCTCTCCCCCCACTCGGTCCCGACCTCGATCCAGAGCGCCTCCTCCCGCGCCAGCCGCTCCGGGTCCCAGCGGGACCCGCACGTGAACCGATGCCACTCGAACCCTTCCGCGGCGCGGGTCGCGCGGTCGACCCAGGTCGAGAGTCGGTCGAACAGACCGCCGCAGACCGGGCAGTCCGGGTTCTGGAGGATGGCCGGAGCCCCGATCGTCTCCGCGATACGGACCGCCCGCTCTGAGTTCGTGAGTCCGTGACCGAGGCGTCCGAGCAGCCGGCCGTAGCACTCCGGGCAGAGACCCCGGTCGAGCGCCCGCTGCGCGCTCGCGCGGGCGGTCTCGGAAAGGTCGAGCACGACCGGGTCGGTCACTCTCCCCAGACCGGGGCCGGCCACAAAAGTTCGACGGGAAGCGGTGCGCGTGCCCGCAGAACTTTATCTCCACCCGTTCCGTCCCGGGGCGAGACCCATGCCCTCGATCACCGAGGCCGAGCTGACCCGGGCGATCGAGCGCACTCTGGTCGCTCACGGCCGGATGCCCGCCACGGAGGCGCGCCCGGTCGCCCGGATGGTCCTCGGCTACTTCGGCGCCGACGATTCGGTGCTCGACAACAAGCTCTCGAGCGACGACCGGGACCGCTTCTACCAGCTCGAGGAGGAGGGGCTCCTCACGAGCGAGGAGGAGGACGCGACCGTCTCGCGCGGCAAGACCTGGCGGATCCACTACTGGCTCCTCAAGAAGGCGCGGATCCGCGACGTCGGCCAGGGCGGGGACGCTCCGGCGACCGACGAGACCGAGGGGATCTACCGGTCGATCCGGGAATCGGACTGGAACCGGAGCGCGAACGCGAAGAGCCCTCCCGGGGCGTGACCTTCGGGTCCGTTCAGCGGCGACCGGGGCTACCGGGTCGCGAGGACGGTCCGCGGGTAGTCGGACCGAGGAGACCCGGATAATCCGACGCCTGGATGATCGACCGGACGTGTTCGATCGCCCAGATCGCGAAGAAGATCGCGGCGAACAGCGCGATGAAGCTCGCCGCGTCGACCGCGAACCCTCCGATCCCGACGATGGTGAGGATCGCCGCCAGCGAGGCCAGGAAGTTGAAGCTCGCGTGCATACCGACCGCCACCATGTAGTACGAGCCGGTGCCCGGGCCGGGCTGGCCGAACTTGGAACGAGCGTACCCGTAGCCGAACATCCCGGTCGAGCTGCCGTGGAGGAGAACGCTCGAAACCGAACGGATGAGGATGAGCGCGAGGCCTGCCGCGAGGCCCCCCACGAAGAACGCCCCGAGCCCGTAGAGGAACGTCTCGAAGAAGCCGAACCCGAGCCCGACCGACGCGCCGAACACCGGGCCGTCCGCCAGCTGCCGGAACGACGAGCGGAACGCGACGACCCCGGTACCCTTGAGCCCCTCCTCGACGAACGGCGCGATGACGAGGACGAGGAACAGCGCGCCGAGGTCGGAGTTGCCGTTCAGGAAGACGAACTCCGGGGCCGGGTAGTTCTGGCTGATCGCGGTCCCGGCAGAGACGATGATCAGCTCGAGGATGCCCGCGGTGATGGTCGCGAAGAGCGCGCCGTAGAGGAACGCGCGGAGAAGGGGGCCCCACTTCTCGCGACCGTACCGCTCGGTGCCACGGATCCAGGAGAGGTAGACCAGCGCCGGCACGAACGCGACGATGACGAGGACCAGGAGGTCCCAACCGGCGCCGAAGTCCGTCATGGGGTCCTCGCGGGGCTAGCCGGATAGGTGTAGAACCCTTCCCCCGTCTTTCGTCCCAGCTTCTTCGCGGCGACCATCGTCCTAAGGAGCGGACAGACCCGGTAGCGGCTGTCGCGGAACCCGTCCCAGAGGACATCGAGGATCGCCACGGCGGTATCGATTCCGACGAGGTCTACGAGCTCGAAGGGGCCCATCGGGTGACGGAACCCGAGCTTGTAGGAGGTGTCGATGTCCTCCTTCGTGGCGACCCCCTCGTAGAGCATCCACGCCGCCTCGTTGACGAGGACCGCCATCGCGCGCGTCGTGACGAACCCGGGGGTGTCCCGCGAGGTGACGACCGTCTTTCCGAGGCTGAGCGCGAACGCGCGGGCGGTCTCGAGGTACTCCGGGCGGGTCGTATGGCCCGGGATGAGTTCGACGAGCGGCATCTGCAGGACCGGGTTGAAGAAGTGCACCCCGACCAGGCGGCCCGGGTCCTTCAGCTCCTGGCCGATCGAGGTGATCGGGAGCGATGAGGTGTTGGTCGCCAGCAGCGCGGTCGGGCTCGTCGCGGGCTCGAGCTCGGCGAAGATCCGCCGCTTGAGCGCGAGGTCCTCCGGAGCCGCCTCGATGACGATCTGCGCGGAGTCGGCACGTCGCAGCCCGATGGCGAAGTCGATCCGCTGGAGCGCCTCCTCACGGGCGCCGGCCCCGACCTTCCCTCGCTGGACCGCGTGGTCCAGCGCCCGGGCGGCGTTGGCGAGCCCTTTCCGGGCGAACTCCTCGTTGATGTCCTCGATCGTGACGGGGTAGCCGGCGAGCGCACACTGGGCGGCGATGCCGCTCCCCATGATGCCAGCCCCGACGATGAACACCCGTTTCGCCACCGACGCCCGTGGGTCGCTCTCCGAGGGAATCGGTTCGTTTCCGCTCACGACGCCTCCGGCGCGGGGGGGACGGACCGGGCGACCTCGAGGTACTCGCACGCTCGGCACAGCTCTCTCGCGGAGGGCTCTCCGCACGCGCGGCATCGCTCCGGTGCTCCGAGCGCGTTCCCGTTCGCGAGAAAGAGGTTCACGAGCCGCTCGTGGGTGTGAAGGAGGGCCTGCCGCGTGCCGGGCTGGGCCTCTTCGAGCTTCCAGACGACCTCACGGAACAGGTTCCGGGCCGCCCGGCCCGCGTGCGGGCACTCGCCATGGTCGAACGGGATGCCCTTGAGGTGAGCGTAGAGGTAGACCTCTCGTTCCGGGATCATCGCGAGGGGGGCCACCCGAGGGACCAGACCGGGCTGTCGGACCCGGTGGGGCGCCATGCGGACCAGACGGTCGAGGTCGCCCCGGACGAGGTTCATGAGGACCGTCTGGGAGAGGTCGTCCAGGTTGAAACCGAGAACGAGGGCGTCCGCGCCCACCTCGCGGGCCGCGCGGTTCAGCAGCTGGCGCCTCCAGACGCCGCAGTACGAGCAGGGAACGGTCCCGGGAAGCTCATCGACCGTCCGGTCGATGGTCGTCCCGATCGATTCACGGGCCGAGACGATCCGGTGCTCCACGCCGAGCGACGCGGTCAGTTCGCGCGCGGCGTTGAGCGTCCCGGCCCGATAGCCGTGGATCCCCTCGTCCACGCTCACCGCGACCACGCGTACGGTCGGCCTCCGTCGGAAGTACCGGTGGGCGAGCGTGAGAGCGACCCCGCTGTCCTTTCCGCCCGAAAGGGCGACGGCGACCGTGCCCCGGCCGAACCGAGGCAGCTGTCGGTGCATCTCGCGCCGTGCCCGCTCCTCGACCGACTCCCGGAAGTGCGCGGAACAGAGGTGCACGTCCCGGTACGGCTGGTCGACTACTGCGTCGGCCTCGCACTTCGCGCAGCGCACGGCGGACGCAACGGCCCCCCTCTATTTGAGCGACGAGCGGCCGAAGACGTTCCAGTGCGCGCATACGATTATATCACAAAATCCGGCCAGCTCACCCGCGATGGCAACTTCTGCGTCGGTCCCGCGCGCAGCCCCGGGCGCTCGACGCGGGCCAACGGCCGCTCGTTCCACGGGGACGGGCGAGTTCAACGTCCTCGAGCTGGTCGACCGGTTCCAGAGGATGCTCCAGGCGCAGGAGCGCAGCCCCTGCACGGTCAAACAGTACGGTCACATCGCTCGGATGTTCCTGCAGTTCGCCCAGAAGCCACTCGACGAGGTCAGTCTCCACGACCTCGAGGCGTTCCGGGAGTACCTCGTGCTCCAGCGGCACTACTCGAAGAACTCGATCTACACCACCGTCCGCGGGCTCACCTGCCTGTTCCGAAGCTACGGCTTCGCGATCGCGGACCAGCTCGAGGCTCCGCGCCGCCCTGAGCGGCTCCCCCGGTACCTGACCGAGGAGGAGATGCACCGGCTGCTCGATACGGTGAAGGATTCTCCGCGGGACAGTGCGATCGTCCATGTCCTCGCGTTCTGCGGACTCCGAGTGAGCGAGCTCGCCCACCTCCAGGTCGAGGACCTCGAGTTCGAGCGCAACGTGCTCCACGTCCGTTCGGGAAAGGGCGACAAGGACCGCGAGGTAGTCCTTGAGGACCGCACCCGGGCGGCGATCGACCGATATCTCACCGACCGCACGCTCGCCGGAGAGTCGACCCCCCGTCTGTTCCCTGTTGGACCGGTGACGATCGAGCGTATCGTGCGGAGGGCGGCGCAGACGGCCGGCATCCCCCGCCGTGTCACCCCTCACATGCTTCGCCACACCCTCGCGACCGCGCTCCTTTCCCGAGGCTGTGACATCCGGTTCATCCAGAAGCTGCTGGGCCACGCTTCGGTAGCGACGACCCAGATCTACACCCACGTCGACACCCAGGCGCTCCAGAACGCCTACCAGCGGGCGAAGCCGCAATATTAACCGCCCGTGGGTCTCGGGGCGCTCGTGGAGAGCGATCTCGCGGACGTGCTGGTCCTGGGAGCCGGCATCTCGGGTTGCGCCCTCGCGTTTCATCTCGCCCGACGCTCGGTCGGCCCGGTGGTCGTCTATGACCCGGCGACCCCGAGCGCCGGTGCTACCGGCCGTGCGGCCGGTATCGTCACCGAGCAGCTCTGGGACCCGTGGGACGTCGCCGTCGTTCGGGAGTCGAAGGAGGAGTACGCCCATCTCGCCGAGCGGTACGACCCGACCGCGTACGCGGTGAACGGGTTCGCACGGTGGACCCACAACCGCGAGGCGGTCCCCGTGCTCGAGGCGACGGTCGAGCGCCTCCGCAGCTGGTCGGTCCCGGCCTCCAACCTCGACCTCACGACCCTTGCGGAGAAGGTTCCGTGGGGGAAGTTCGATGGAGTGCTGGGAGCGATCTGGAGCCCGAACGACGCGGTCGTGACGCCCAGCCGAATGGGCGAGCTCTACGCCGAGCGGGCGCGCGAGCTCGGGGTCGACTTCCTGCTGGGTTCACCGGCCTCTCACCTCGGGCGCGAAGGAGACCACTGGGAGCTCATATTTGGCGGTCGGCCGACGCGGGCCCGTCGGCTCGTTGTCGCCGCAGGGGCTTGGTCGAAGCGGGTCTTCGCCTCGATCGGTCATCCGCTGCCCCTCGCTCCCTACCGCACGCAGGCGGCGGTGCTGCGCCCCTCGACCGTGGACCTGCGGCTCTTCCCATCCGTCCACGACATCGACCTGGACGTTTATGTCCGCCCCGAGGAGAACGGGCGTATCCTCGCCGGGGACGGGACCGAGCTCGTAGAAGTGGACCCGGACCGCTACTCGACCGGAGGCGACGAGAAGTTCGTCGAACACCTGGCAGAGAGCTTCGGTAGCCGCTTCCCCGGCTGGGCCGACGCCGAGCTGGTTCGTGCTTGGGCCGGGGTCTGTATCGCCACTCCCGACCGACACCCACTGATCGGTCCGGTTCCCGATGCGCCGGGTCTCTACTCGCTCGCTGGCTTCAACGGATATGGGGTGATGCGAGCGGGTGGCGCGGCGGCCCGCCTCGCCCGTGTGCTGGCCACCGGCGAGGGCTCGGAACGCGAGCTCGAACTGATCCGTCCAGTGCTGCCGGGCCGGTTCAGTGGACCTCCGGCTCCGTTCCCGATCCATCCCGGCTTCACATTGGAAGCGGGTCCCGCTCCTCGGTTCTAGTTCGAGGTCCGCAGGCGTTCGAGCTTCTCGAGGAACTCCACGCCCTCCCCCGAGGTCATTGGCTTGCCGTCCTCCCGAGTAAGGGGTAGACCGGCCGTAACACAGGCTTGCTCGGGAGTCTTGCCTTCCAGCAAGGCTCTCACAGCGACCTGCTCCTTGCGGCCCAGAGAAAGGGACGACAAGGTGAATTCCTCGAATGCCTCGTACGCCACGGGCGTCACCAACCGAGCAATTTTGGCCAGCTCGGCGGCATAGAGGCGTATCTCTTCCTGAGCATGGGGGTCGAGACGGAGCGACAGGAAGTGGAAGAGATTCCAGAGGTTGATCTTCCAGTACCACTGCGTGTAGTACGCCACCGGCAGCAGTAGGCGTGCGGTTTCGCGAGCGACGCCCGCCTCGAGCGCACGGGAATAGGCTGCATAGGCGTCTTTGGCGATACGATCGAGGTCCGATCGGAATTGGTCGACGGCGGGTCCGGGGAGCTGCTCTCCTCGACCCTGCCGATTTCGAGCCGACTGATACCGGATCTCCTCCGGTGGCGGAAGCTCGTACTCGTCAGGGACGACACTGTATCTTGATGAGAACTCGTTCACAGAGGCGGTTCTATGCCGGATCATCTGTCGCGCGACAAAGATTGGAAGCCGAACCAGAAACTTGAACTCGACCATCTCGAAGGGAGTCGTGTGCCGATGCCGCATCAAGTAGCGAATGAGTCCACGATCGTCACGGAACGTCTTCGTGCCCTTTCCGTAGGAGACGCGGGCCGCCTGCACGATGGCCGCATCGTTTCCCATGTAATCGACGAGGACCACGTAACCGTGCGTGAGCACCGGGTGCTTGACCCCGATCTCGCGTTCCGCCTCGGGAACGACCGGGCGGACCATCGGAGCTTCGTCGTTCACGTCGGCCCGCAACAACTCCGGGGTAAAAGCAGATGCCTGAGAAACGGTAGCCCTGCACGACGTGGGGTTCTCGTTTCCCACGAAATCCTTAGGTCGGACACCGACTCGGGTAGTCCTCAGGGGAACGGATGTCCAGGATATTCATCGGAGTCGCATGGCCCTATTCCAACGGGCCTTTCCACATCGGGCACCTCGCGGGTGCGTACCTTCCTGGCGAGATTTTCGCCCGTTTCCACCGCCTCCGCGGCGACGAGGTCCTCCTGGTCTCGGGCTCGGACATGCACGGGACGCCGACCCTCGTCCGTGCCGAGAAGGAGGGGACCACTCCGGCGGTCATTGCCGAACGCTACCATGCGGTGAACAAGGCCGCCTTCGAACGCCTCGGCTTCTCGTTCGACCTCTACACTCACACCCACACCATCGTCCACGAGAAGACAGTCCAGGAACTGTTCTTGAAGCTCCTCGAGGCTGGGTACGTGGCCCGGCACACGGCCCAGAACGCGTACTGTCCCCAGCATCGACGATTCCTCCCGGACCGGTACCTGGTCGGGACATGCCCCAACTGCGGATTCGAGTCCGCCCGGGGGGACGAGTGCGACAACTGCGGTCGTCCGATGGACGCGGCCAAGCTCGGTTCGCCGAAGTGCGCCCTGTGCGGCACTCCCGCCGAGTTCCGCCCCTCGGAGCACTTCTACCTCGAACTCGACCGATTGCAGGAGAAGCTTGCGGGGTATGTCGCCGAGCGGAAGCACTGGCGCCCCGGGACCCTTCGGGTCGCGGAGAACTTCCTCAAGGAGGGTCTGCGACCCACTCCGATCACTCGTGACCTCGACTGGGGCGTGCCGATCCCGCTGGACGGCTACGACGCGAAGCGTTTCTACGTCTGGTTCGACGCGGTGACGGGATACCTCTCCGCGTCCAAGGAGTGGGCGATCCGCGCCGGGAGGCCCGAGGCGTGGCGGGCGTACTGGGACCCCCGCGAGCCGGTCCGGCAGTACTACTTCGTCGGGAAGGACAACAAGTTCCACCACACGATCATCTGGCCGGGGATGCTCATCGGGGCCGGCGGGTTCCAGCTCCCGTACGATGTCCCGGCGAACGAATGGTTGCTGGTCGAGGGCCGGAAGGTCTCGAAGACCCGTACGACCGACGCGGAGGCGTTCATCCCCGAACTGCTCGCCAAGTATCCGCCCGACGTGATACGGTTCTACGCGGCGCTCATGGCGCCCCAGAACCACGACACCGAGCTCGACTGGGAGGAGTTCCGGCAGCTGCGGGACGAGGTCCTTGCGAACCAGTACGGGAACCTCGTGCAGCGTACCCTCGTCCTGACCCGGGACCGGTACAGCGGTAAGGTCCCGGAGCCCCCGGAAGGGTGGAGCTCCGCTTCGACCGCGTCGGGGATCGGCGAGCGGCTTACGACCGCCCACGCGCGCATCACCGACGAGTACGAGAAGGTTCACCTCAAGGAAGCCCTCGACCTCGCCCTCGAGGAAGTGCGGGAGGCGAACCGCCGGTTCCACGACGCCCGTCCCTGGGCGGCCTCGGACGCCGATCGACGCCGGACGCTCTACGAGACGCTCTGGCGGCTGAAGGCGTTCGCCACCTGGCTCGCGCCGGTGCTGCCGTTCTCGAGCGCCGAGGTGTTCCGGATGCTTGGCTACAACGAGCCCCCCGGCCCCGGAAGCTGGGACGATGCGCTCACCCCGGTCCCGGCCGGTCAGCCCCTCGGAGATGTGCGCCCCCTCTTTCCACGCCCCGATATCGCGTCCGTCACGGCTCCGCCCCCAACCCCGTCATCGAGCATGGAGTGGCCGCCACTCGCGGCTTGCGCGGGGGTCATCCGGAGCGCGGCCCCGCACCCTGCCGCCGACAAGCTGTACATCCTCGAGGTCGATGTCGGCGCCCCCTCTCCGCGGACCGTGGTCGCGGGCATCCGAGGTACGTATCCGGTCGAGGCACTCAAGGACCGTCCGGTAGTGCTGCTCACCAATCTCGCGCCCCGGACGATACGTCGGATCACCTCCCAGGGGATGATCCTCGCTACGGAAGCGGGGGAGAAGGCGATCCTCTTGTCCCCGCCAGAAGGAGTCTCTCCGGGAACGTACCTCGAGGGTCGAGGGGCCGGCGACCGGACGATCTCCTACGACGAGTTCTCGGCGACGTCGCTCACGGTGGGTCGCGTTCTCGGTCCGTCGAGCGGTGGGTACTCCCGGGTCGACATCGGAGAAGCCCAGGTCGACGTCCCGGGCGCCTGGTCGGAGGGGTCGTGGGTCGTCGTCCGGCGCTCGAACGATGCGGGTGGCCGGGCAGAGGCACTTGCGTTCGGACCGGGGAAAGGACCCTTCCCATCCGAGACCGTGGCCGTGGGGGCCAAGGTCCGCTGATGGGTGCCGTCCGCCTCGACCTGCACGTCCACTCGCACCACTCGCCGGACTCCTCCCTCTCGATCGAGGCGATCGCGACGAGCCTCGCGGGCCGGGGGCTCAACGGCTTCGCCCTCACTGACCACAACAGCGTCGCCGGGCACGGCGAGCTTGCCGAGTGGCAGGCGAAGCTCCCGCAGTACCTCCTCGTTCCGGGGGTCGAGGTCTCGACCATCGAGGGCCACTTGCTCGCCTACGGTGTCCTTGAGGCGCCTCCACCCCGTCGGCCGATCTCGGAGACGATCGAGTGGGTCGTGAGCCACGGAGGAGTTCCCGTGCTCTCCCATCCGTTCCGGCTCTCGCATGGAGTCGGGCGCGCGATCGCGGAACGTGTCGGCGTCTCCGCCATCGAGACGATCAATGCCCACAACTCTCCTCGCGCGAACGGTCGGGCGGCGGACCTGGCCGCGCGCCGCCGCCTCGGAACCACGGGAGGGAGCGACGTCCACGAGCTCCCAGACCTCGGGCGGGCGTTCACCGAGTTCCCTGAGGGGACGTCGACCGTCGGGGCGGTCCTCGCCGCGTTGCGGTCGGGAGCTGTGAAGGCCGGCGGCGAGACGCTTCCGTTCTCGGGTCGCGCCCGGACCGAGTGGAGGACGGTGCTCCTTCGCTTGCGCAGGGGTCTACGGCCGATCTGAGCCAAGGTCCGCTGCCGCCCCGTCGGTTTTAAGGCGCGTTCCACTGCCCCCGGCCGCGCCGAGGTGGCAGAATGGTTAATGCGACGGACTGCAGATCCGTTTCCTGGGGGTTCGATTCCCTCCCTCGGCTTCCCGGCTGATTTCGGTCCTCTGGCCGCGCGACTTCGGTGAGATGGTCGTCGTTCGGTCCCGCGACGACCTACTTGTAGTCCTGTCGGTGAGGGGCCGGTCATGAGCCGTGCGGGGACGGCCGGGGCGGGCCGGTACGGGGCGGTCGAACTGACCCTCCTCCTCGCCGCGAGCGTCGTCTGGGGCGCTGCCTACGTCTTCATCCGCCAGGGGATCGTGCTCGGCGCTTCTCCCCTTGCGTTCGCGGCCGTCCGTTACCTTCTCTCCGCGGTCGGGTTCGTCGCGCTCGCGGCCGCGCGAAGGGAGGCGTTCCCGTCCCGGCAGGCGATCCTCGTCTCGGCCGGCATCGGCGGCATCCTCATCATCGGCCTCTATGGCGGGTTCCTCTACTGGGGAGAACAGTACACGACCGGCGGCTACGCCGCGGTGCTCGCTTCGACCGCCCCGCTTCTGACGGTGGCGTTCGGGTTCTCGCTCCTTTCCGGGGAGCGCTTGGGGTGGCTCGGTCTCTCAGGGATGGCGGTCGGCTTCGTGGGCGCCGTCGTGCTCGTGCTCCCTCAGCTCGTCGGGAGCAGCGCGCTCGGAAGCTGGCAAGGCCCGCTCTTCGTCCTCGCGGCGATGGTCAGCACGGCCCTCGGGACGGTGCTGCTTCGCCGTCTTGGCCGGGGTCGACCCCAGGGGCTTTGGCAGATCGGCAGTCAGTTCACGGTCGCCGGGCTGCTCCTCAGCTTCGCCGCCCTCGTGGTGCCGTCGTCCGCGTCCCTGCCTCTCACCAGTGGAGTGCTCGGGGCGCTCGCGTTCCTCGTCGTGCTCTCTTCCCTCGTCGGCTACTTCGCCTACTTCGCGTTGCATCACCGAGTGGGCCCGGTGCGGGCGAACGTGGTCGCCTACCTGGCCCCGATCGTCGGCGTGGTGGTCGGGACCGGGTTCTTCGGCGAGCCGGTTACCTTCTGGGAGTTTACCGGGGTGGTCGTCGTGCTGGTCGGAGTGACCCTCGTCCTCTGGGAGTCCGCGCGCCGCGTCGCGGCCTCGCCCTAGCCGAGCACGCCAACGTGCGGGTCCGGAGCCCTTCGACAATATTCCCTCCCGGGTCGGCCGGCAGAGTCCCAACGATCGCCGCCGGCCGTGCGCGGCGCGATCCAGCGCTCCTGCGGGTTCTCTCCCGCGTTCCAACCTTCAGGTTAAGTCTGCCCGTATCTGCGTGAGACCAGGTCCGACTTCGCTCGGCCGGG
>DATJVA010000055.1:0-19774 GCA_035502015.1 Thermoplasmata archaeon
GGACTAACGTATGGGGCACATCTGCAGTTGGCCTCCATCGAATTCGTCGAAGTTCGAACACGTGCCGACTGAGGTAGCTGAGCTGTAAGGCCACTTGGACCCCCGGTGCTCGGAGTTGGTGGGCGCAAGTGAGATTGCACCGAATTTGGCTGAGCGGAGATTGCGCCCACTCTACGAGAGAGAACTCGGCGCGCGCCGCCTTCTGCCAGTCCCCTCCATCCTGTGCGATTCTATCGACCGGTCATGATCGCGGGCCGTCTCGCCGGCAAGCGTATCTACCGCGCTGAGTTCGAGCAGTGGTGGATCTTCCCGACCTAGATGGACACGTACGAGTCCGCGGTAAGCGCCTCTACTACCGGCGGGTCGGGAGACCTGTCAGCGGGACCGTCCTCGTGCTTCACGGGGGCCCGGGCCTTACGCACGAATACCTGGCACCTTTAGCCGATCTGGCGGGGGTCGGGTACGAAGTGGTCTTCTACGACCAGCTGGGCTGTGGTCGCTCCGAGCGTCCGTCCAGCTATCGCGACTACACCATCAGCGCGAGCGCCGATGACGCCGATGAGCTGCGCCGCAGGCTGCGTCTCGGCAGGGTACACCTTTTCGGGCACAGTTACGGGGGCGCGCTGGCCCTCGAGGCCGCGGCCCGTCATCCACGCGCTTGGAGATCGCTGGTCGTATCCAGCGGTTACGCCTCGGTGGACAGCCTCTGGAAGGCCCGCAGAACCCGAGTGTCTCAGCTCTCTCGGGCCAACCGGCAGGCGTGGCTCCGAGAGGATCGAACCGGCATCCCTACTGCGGCGTCGGCCCGAGCTGCCGAAGAGTTCCGAAGCCGATTCACCGAACATGCAGCGAACCGCCCGTACGAAGTGTGGTTGAGTTTCCTCCACGCCAACCCGCGGATTCTCAAAGCGATGGGACTCTGGGTACCCCGGGTCTATGATGACGGCTTTCGAAGGGGGACGATGGCGGGGTGGGATGTCACGGATCAGATCTCTCGGCTTCGTATGCCGGTGCTGATCACCGTGGGTCAGTTCGACCACGTCACCCCGGACTGCTCACGAGAGATCCACCGGTCCATACCGCATTCTCGATTGGTTATCGCCCGGGGGGAGGGTCACATGCCGTTCTTCGAGAGCCGGGACCGGTACATTTCGCTGCTCAAGGATTTCTTCGATAAGGCGAGCTGAGAGCGTTCATGCGGAAGGCTGACCGAACTCCCAGGAGTGGGTCGGGGTTCTAGCCGGCTTGCAGGCTGGTGACCTGCGCGGAATCCGCCCTCCGCATGGACGGATGATGCCTCGCCCTGCTATCGGGTTCATCCGCCGTTCACTAAAGGTCGGTCGCATTGCGGACTTCCGAGTTCGGGGCGGTGCGCAACCCCATTCCGGACCACCTCGAATATCGGGTCACGGCATGCGTTATCCCACGGCAACTGTTGCGTCCGCACCAGGTGCGGCGACATGTCAGACGTGATCGAGGGGTTGGAGGCGGTGACGGTCCACGTGACGGACATCCAGCGAGCGCGGAAGTTCTACTCGCAGGTCTTGGGATTGAAGGAGGTCTCGTTCCAGGAGAACGCGGCTCGCGCCGCGTTCGAAATTCCCGGAACAAGCACCCAGCTAACGATGCACATTCAAGCGGAGGGGGAAGGGGGCCGGCTCCCCGGAACGGTCTCGGGACTCGTCTTTTCGCATCGTGACCCGGTGGCGGCGTGCGCGGAGATCCGCAAGCGAGGGGGAACTATCGTGGACGAACCGCACGCTTTCACGAACCCGTTCGCCACCGGGGTCCGGGGGACCTTCGCGGATCCGGATGGAAATGAGTTCTTGGTCCGCCACGTGAGGTCAATCTCCAAGTAGGGCGGACCCGGAGAGGCCTGCACCGCCCCATCTGTTACCGAGATCGGTCTCCGAGACGGGGCGCGACGACGGTCGCGGATCCATCTTCGGCGGGAAGCGCCTCCTGGGGACTCGGCACGAGGTTCTCACGGTCTCTCGGTGGTGCGGCCATCGAATGGGGCCAGGCACGGGGTTGCATTCCGGAACGGGGGTCATCGCGGCGTAGAGTGACCTCTCAGCTCGAGGATAGACCCGACGCTCCAGATGGCGACCAAAGCTCCAAGAGTGACATAGAGGGCAGTGACCCAGATTGGAAGACCACCCCCGACCTCAAGACTGGGTTGAGTGCTGATCGCTAGTCGAAGCCCTAAGCCAAGGATACCCAGCACCGCGGCGCCGGCAAAACCCCAGACGTTGCGTCGCCGGCAGAAGTAGAGGCATACCACGGTCAGAACGATAATCGGCAAGACCACGACGGAAGCGAGGAACCGCACGCCTGGCGACGTCTCGACTACCGTGATCACGAGCGCCCCGACCACTGCCGCAAGGAATAGACACAGGAGCACGACCGCAGCTCTCATGCGCGAGGATAGCGGCTCGGCGGGTCCCATCGGTGCAACACCGTCAACCGCCCGTCGTACAAGAACGGGCTCAATGTGTGACGGCATGTCCCGGAGTCGAGCCTTAGACTGTTTGCTACACAGGGTGCTGTGTAGGGTGGGGTCAGACCGGTCCCGGGCAGAGCATCAAGCGGACCCGCCGCCGGGGAGACCAGCCGACCGGCAGCATCCCCCCCACATCATTCGGGATTCCCGGCGATCGATAGCTTGGCGGGCGCATCGCCCTTTGAAACCGGTTACCTGCGTACAAGTGGTGTTGAACGCACCTGGCTGCCGAGATTCGCTCGGTGAACCTCGAGGATCGACGCGCAGACCGTTGCGTCAGAAGCGGCGCGCGTAGACGTCCGCGAGGAATCGGGAACGCAGACGATACCTTCTCCCCCGCCGTTCACCGCGTGCCTCGAGAACCCCGGCTTTCTTGAGATCGTCAAGAGCCGCCCAGAGCGCCGGCTGGCTGTACCTTTTCGGATTCGGGTAGTCGCTGCGACTGAACCATTCCCCAGTACCAGCCAGAATCCATCGGAGCACGCGTCGCGTACTCTCCTTCGAGAAGCCGGAGACCAGCGGCCCCAGGTTTGCTTGTTTTGCAGCTGCCTTGTATGCCGTCAGAGCCTCGTGTACGAAGTACCGCGCCCAGTGATAGTAGTCAACCCCACCATTTGTGGTTCCAAGAAGCTCGTAGTAGTTGTCACTAGTCCTGAAGAACCGCGTGTCTAGCGGGATGAGCGGCGCTTTGGAACAGCCAAGATCGGTCAAGATTGCAATGTTCAGCAGGCGGCCCACCCTGCCGTTTCCATCCATGAATGGGTGGATCCCTTGAAACTCGGCAAAGAAGAGGGCCGCGATTACAGGCGGTGACAGAGTAAACCGAGCCCCGGAGTACCAGGACAGGAGTGCTTCCAGCTCCGCCCCGGTCCTTTCTGGCGGCGTCGGGGCAAACCTGATGGATCCGGACCCGGAGTTGATGATGTAGTTCTGCTTCGGCTTGAGAACTCCGACCCATGACGGGTCCATTATCCCGTCGAATAGACGTCGATGGACGCGAAGTATCTCGGGCAACGTGAGACGAAGGTGGCGACCCTGACCGAGGTCTGCGTATGCCTGGGCAAGGCGCAACACCCCAGTCTCGGACGGCGAGGCCGGAGTCGCGCCATCCATCAGTTGTCTCGCACGATCTAGGTCAACCGTTTCGCCCTCAAGACGGAAGCTGCTGATTGCGTTCCGAACCCGGGCCATCCCGAGAAGTACCTGGTGGAGTTGAGGCGAAAGTAGCCGTGTCTCTAGGACCCCATCGAGTCTGAGACACTCTACGGCGGGAAGACCAATGTCATCAGCTGGCCTGAGGATCGGCTGGAAGCCAGCGCTCGTGTCCCGCTTGATCTCAGGCACGCGACTTATCAATCAGTAGACATATTTGAGACTATCATAAGCAGAGTGAATCACTGGAAGGTGACCGCCCCCACCGAGCGTAGAGCGAGCAGAGCGTCTCGCGACTCGGGGCAACTTGGAGGGAGCCCGTGGGGAGAGGGGCCCCGTGGGACGGTCCGGGCACCCTTCCGGGAGTGGTTCCCGTGTCACCGCAGGGGATGGGGGGTGTCACTTCAGGGCCTTATGGCACTACCCCACCTCCACCATGGGTGGACTCAGATTCGAACCGTTCGAGGATTCCCGGAGAGGGAACCACGGGGGCCAGAGCGACCTGTGGGCCGTGACCAATGCCCCCGACCGCGGTCCCGGGTTTACAGACTGAAGCGACCCTCCGGCCGTGCTCGATGGGCTAGCAAGGGGCACAAACGCAGTCCGACACTCTTCGACCGAGTCAGGCCACCTGGGTCCGAACGAGACGTATCGACAGACTCTCCCTGGCCGTCTCTCTTGAGGGCCGGGGTCGCGGCGACCGGCGGCCGGAGATGGAGTATCCCGCGCAGGTAGGAAGGCAATCACAAGGCCGCTCCCGGCGCGTAGGCTTGCGGAGTGTTGCGTCTCGGCAGGGCCATGAGGACTCTGGACGTTTGTCGTAGGATGGGCTACGAGCTGACGGCCACCTGAGATGGATGCGGAGTACGCGTGAGATTTCTAGTGAACGCCTTCGGCAAGAGGTTCGCCGACCGGCCGCTGCTCAGGGGCTGGACCCATGTTCATCGGGGTGGACATCCAGGGGCGGTCACTCCCGAGATCAGGATTACATGTACTCGCGCGTACCTCTCTAAGGCGCGACGGACCCTCCGTGCACGCCGCGCTTTTCCCGTGCTCCTCCCGGCCGCCTCTTGAGACCTACCAGCCGGCGGGTTCAGGAACGGTGCATCGTGTTGCTCTACAATCAGGTGGCGAGAGCGCGCGGAACAGGACGCCAAGTACCTCCCCGCGTTACGGACCCGTCATGACTCGGATTCGGGCAACGAAGTTCGTTGATGTCAATGGAGGGCGTATCGCTTACGACGAGTCCGGCGCAGGACCCGCGGTCGTGTTCGTTCACGAAGCGATCGCTGATCGCCGAATGTGGGACCGCGACTTCGACCGGCTTGCAACGTCGCACCACGTGATTCGATATGACCAGCGCGGGTTTGGTAAGTCCCCCGAGGCGAAGTCCAACTTCTCCCCAGTGCAGGATCTAAGATGGGTGCTGGAGAAGGCCGGGACTACACGCACGGCCATCATCGGCGCGAGCATGGGTGGGCGGCTCGCGATCGAGTTTGCCGTAAACTATCCCGGTCTGACTTCCGGCCTGCTCTTGATAGCACCCGGCCCGCCATCCGGACTTGACACCACGATGCTGCCCGAAGCCGCGAAAGAATTCGAAGACGACGAACGCGTTTCGAAGGCCATGGCACAAGCCTGGTCGGATAAGAGGGTGGATGATGCAATCGAACTGGTGCGGCAGCGCTGGTGCTCCGCGTTGCAAGGTTCCGCACTTGAGTTGTTTCGAAGAATGGTCCGAGCGAACGGCCCGGAGATCTTCGAGGAACGCTCGTTCCGGTTTGCCCGGGACGAACCAGAACCTGCGGTTCCCCGATTGTCCGCAATCAGGGTTCCAGTCGAGATCGTACTCGGGGATCGAGATGCACCCCTCCAGAAGCACTTTGTGAACTTCGTCGCGAAGCGAATCCCAAACTCGCACATCGAGATCGTCCCCGGCGGTGATCACATGCCTAATCTCTCTCGGCCCGAAGCATTCGACCTGATTGTCGACAAGTTCCTCTCCCGCCCCGGGATCGTTCGGTAGGGATTCGGGGTCCGATGCCGTTCCCGGACCCATGGTCTGGACTTACGTTGCTGGTCTACATTCCGTTCACTGACGGCGGGCGGACCCACGGGGTTCGCGACGCAGGTGCTGACATCGGACCGATTCCCGTCGTCCCTCGCGCGGCGGCCCGACTCCCCGGAAGTGAGTACGAGCCGGAGCCTCCAACCCACCGTGCCGGATGAGCCGGTCCTGACCTGGCTGCTTGAGCCGAGCCAACCGTCGATCCGGTATCTCACACTGACCCACCTTCTAGGAAGGAGAGAGACGGACTCGGACGTCCAGGCGGCGAAGGCCCAGATCCCGAACACTAGGTGGGTCGCCGACATACTGGCCCGGCGCGACCCGGGAGGGTGGTGGTTCCGCGACCGACACCCGTTGTGGCCCAGTTCCGCTCAACGTGCTGGAACCTGCTCGCGCTTGCCGACCTCGGTGCGACCCGGGCGATTCCTGAGGTCGCGGCCTCCTGCGACTACTGGCTGGCGAAGACTCCTCTCAACGGTAGCGGCGTCAAGTTGAACGGCCGTCGGGCCCCCGTCCAGCATGCGTGCTACGCGGGCAACATGGTCCGGGCCCTGATCCAGTTCGGGTATGGTGATGACCCTCGGGTACGGAAGGCCCTCGATTGGCTGGCCCGGACCGCCCACCCGAAGGGAGGCTGGCCGTGCTGGAACTTCGGGGACGGCTCGCTCCCATGAAGGCAATGTGAGGACCCTGAGGGGGACTGAACGTCCGAGTTGAATCCCAAGTCCTGAGCCTCTGAACACGCCAAGCTAAGGATTGCAGTGGTTTGGCTCGCACACCCGTGAAAATCAAAGGGATCTCCTGGGTGGGAGTGAAGACCGACCGGTTCGAAGCGCTGGCGGCCTTCTGCAAGGATATCCTGGGGATTCCGCAAGTACATGCTCGCCCCGACTTCATGGCGTTTCGAACGGCCGATGGGGACCAACTCGAACTGTTCGGACCCCATGCCGACAACCCGCCGGCGCAGTTCGCCGCGAATCGGGTGGTGTGCGGATTCCTTGTCGACGACATCGAAGGTGCACGGGCTGAACTTCGGGGGGCCGGGGTCGAACTCATAGGGAGGCTCGAGCGGAACCCGCGGACCGGTTACGCATGGCAGCACTTTCGAGGGCCGGACGGTCTGGTGTACGAGCTGACCTATGACCCCGGGCACCCGTGACCCAGGTGCCTTGCCTGGCCGGCTCAGTTCGCCCGTCGTCCCTCGTTCGATTCGCTGGTTGGCGGGGAGGGTCCGGTGTCAGCGCTCTGCGCCAGCTCCAGGATCCGTCGTCCGACCACAAGTGGACCCGGCGGCTGAGCCCGCAGGGCGGATATCGGACGCCCAGCAGGTAGCGGATCGGTCGACCTATCGACAAGCGATTCGCAGGATGGCTTCGATGGAGGCGTCGACATCCTGCTCGGTCGTGGCCCACGAGCTCACGCTGATGCGCATGGCGGTGGTCCCGTGCCAGACGGTTGAACCGGCCCAGAGCGTCCCCTCGTTCTGAACCTCGGTAACCACTCGAAGAGTCTTGGCCGCGTCCCCAAAGGAGACCAAGACCTGGTTCAACGCCACGTCGTTGAGAATGGAAAAACCGGCCTCACGAAGTCGGGCAGCGAACGTCTGGGCGAACCCGCACGTGCGCTCGATGAGTGCGGCCAACCCCGTGCGGCCGAGCGACCGAAGCGCGGCCCAGCAGGCGATCCCTCGCGCACGTCGCGACATTTCGGGCACAGCATCCATCGGCTCGCTCGAATTCGTCCCGGCGAGATAGGCCGCCGCAGGGGTCGACATCGCGGCTCGGAGCGCGTGCGGGTCCCGAACGAAGGCTATCCCGCAATCATAGGGAACATTCAGCCACTTGTGACAATCGGTCGCCCACGAGTCGGCACGTTCGCTTCCTTCGGCAAGCGACCTCAGCCGGGGAGAGGCCCGCGCCCAGAGCCCAAAGGCACCGTCGACATGGACCCATGCGCCGGCGTTGTGGGCGAGGTCGCATACCTCGCCGACCGGGTCGAAGGACCCCGAATTGACGTTCCCAGCTTGGGCGCACACGATCGCAGGTCCTCGCAACGGGGGGATCCGGTCGGCTCTCATGCGGCCCTGCTCGTCGACCGGGACCCGTACCAGACCGTCCAGGGAGAACCCGAGGATCGAGAGGGCCTTGAGCACCGAGACGTGGACCTCTTCGCCAACTACGACGGTGACCTGCGGAGCCGCTTGGAATCCCTGGCGGCGTACGTCCCATCCCACCCTTGAGAGTACGGCCTGGCGGGCGGATGCGAGGCAGGTCAGGTTGGCCATCGTGTCGCCGGTCACCAGGGCCCCTTGACAGCCCGCTGGCAGGCCGAAGATCTCGCGGACCCACTCGACCGAGATCTGTTCGAGACGTGCTGCGACGGGGGACATCACCGTCATCGCGCCGTTTTGATCCCACGCCGAGGTCAACCAATCTGCGGCTAGTGCCGCGGGCAGCGCGCTCCCGACGATGAAGCCGAAATACCTCCCTCCCGCCGAAGCAACGGTCGCCGGTGACCCGGCCCGGTCGAGGAGGGCGATCACTCGGGAGGGGTCGAGCCCGTCCTGCGGAAGTTGAGACGCGAACAGGTCGAGCTCGTCTACCTCCTCAGCCAAGGGAGCCACGCGTCGTGTCCGGAGTCTCGCCAGGTAGTTGGAGGCTGTAGCCGCGGTCTCCATCAGAAGGTCGTCCATCGACGGGCCCTCGAGCCTCAGAGAGACCGGCCTTAGAAGGTTGCAGTGGCCCATAGAGGGCCTCTGGCCAGCGAACTCGAATGGAGAAGTTCGGGCGCACCCCCGGGTCCGGAAGCCGAGGGATCGCTCGGTCCTTGGCAGCTGAGCTGTCGAGAGTCTGCCCGAGCCGGAGGTGCTCCCTTCCGACCTCTGCCGGGATCGTCGGCGATGGGCGGTTCGACGGACGCCACACCGCTTGAGATCCACCACCCGGGCGCAGGTGTGCTTCAGGTCATCACCGGATCCGAACGGAGAGCAAGGGGCACAGGTCAGGCTTTGGGCCTTGCGCGAGTCTGCATCAAGGGAGCCAGAGTCCGATCGACCTGAGTGAGGCCCTCCCTCATCCGCTCCAGGTCGAGCCCGATGTAGTGGACAGACATCTCGAGGCTCGCGTGGCCGTAGAGGTTCTTCAACTGAACGAGGTCCATGCCGGCAGAGTGAGCTACGCGTCCGAACGTACGGCGTAGGTCGTGGTGGGATACGCGTAGCCCTTGACGGGGGAACCCCGCCGAGAGAGCGGCCTCCGAAAGACGCTGGTCCGCCCAGGACGCCGAGTACGGGAGGATCCTGTCCATCGGGGCGAGTCCCTCGAGGTGGGGTTGGAGCGTCTTTCGTGCGACCTCGCTCAGGGGGATCTGGCGCCACTTCCCC
The DNA here is from genome assembly GCA_035502015.1 of Thermoplasmata archaeon. Lineage (GTDB taxonomy): Archaea > Thermoplasmatota > Thermoplasmata > Lutacidiplasmatales > UBA184 > Lutacidiplasma. The sequence continues at coordinate 9,106 of DATJVA010000055.1, forward strand.
CCCATACGCCTCTTACCCCGGACATTCAACCACCCCTCGGCCAGGTTGACATCGGAGGCCCTCAGCCGGAGGACCTCTACCCGACGAAGACCGTTGAACCCTTCGAGCGCCACGATGACCCGCGCCTTGCCTCGAGCTGCCCTAAGCAGGCTCACGAGCTGGTCGGGGGAGATCCATCGGCGCCTTTGGGCGGCGCTCGGAGGGAGGCGCCACAGCTCACCTCTGCTGGCCAGGGGGTTGTCTGCCCAACGGAGGAACTGGCGAAGGGCTGCGAAGTAGAACTGGGTAGTGGCCCTCCCCCACCCCGTTCGCGTCCGGAGCGCTTCGATGTGCTGAGGCCCCACCTGTCGAGCGGCATAGAGCCCCGGCTTGACTTCCAAGTTCGACAGGAGGGCGGGGATTCTCACCAGGGTGTAGCGTAGCCCCTTGGCCCACCTCTCACCGATCGAGCGTTCCTGCTCCCAGATGCGCACGAACGCCTCGACCTCCCGCAGCCAGTGGACCCGGGTGCCGTAACGAGAAGGAGGGAGTCCGACTCGGCCTCTGATGGCCGGCGAGCGCTCCGTGGTCCGTGTCCCGTTACCGATCCTGTGGCGGTGAGGTGAGCCGGAGGATGCAGCACCGACGCCAGGGCCGGTAGGGGGCGGACGGGGCGACATCGAGGTATCTTCGCCGCCTGGCCTTGGAACCTATCCGCCCCTCGGGGCGGTGAAAGGTGTTGGACCGGCAGTGAGGGCGAAGGAAGGGCGCCGCCTCCCCTTTGGACCGATGCGTGGTCGGTCAGCGGAGCCGCACGCCCGGGTCCCCCTGGTGTTCTGACAATCAAACATGTATGCTGTGTATCGGACATGAAATTTCAAAACGAGCTCGAGGGTGTGCTGGGCAACACCCTTCGTATCCGTGTACTGAGGGTGCTTGCCCGCTTCCCCGAGAAGGGATTCACCGGCAGGGAACTCGCCCGGGCCTGCAGCGTGTCCCCGTCCCAGGCCAACGTGGCTCTGGAGGCGCCTAGGGACTCGGGAGTGGTCTTCCGGGAGATCGCGGGTCGCGCGCACGTCTGGAGACTCGCCCGGGAACACTTGCTTTGCCCCGTCCTCGTTGACCTGTCTCGATCCGAAGCAGCCCTGCCGAAGAGGCTCCAGCGGGAGCTGGAGCGTGTGCTCCGTGCGTTACCGGTAGAGCGTGCGTTTCTCTTCGGGTCGGTAGCCAGAGGAGAGGGCCGACCCACCAGCGACTTGGACCTGTTTGTTCAGGTAGGATCGAGGTCGGAGAAGGAGACCGTCGAAGACGCCCTCAGCGGAGCGAGTGCACGATTCGCCCTCAGACTCGGGAATCCGCTCTCGGCACTGGTGCTGGATCATGCCCAGATGCGCCATCCTACCAATCCCGCCCTCATCCGTCGGATCCTGAGCGACGGGCTCGAGCTCGGCAGGTAGCCCTTGGCGCGAGCCCGGGTCCAGGTCCTTCCCCGGTCTAAGGCCGCCGTCTGCCTCGATCGCGGAGACAACCTGGTCCGGACCGTGGAGCTGGCGGACCGTGAGTCGAATCCGGACGGGGTCGGGACCAGCGCCGTCCAGGCCTCGATCGCCCTCGGAGACGCTTACACGATCTACTTCCGGAACGAACGCTGTCGCGGACAGGATCACCATGAGGTCTTGGCACTGATCGCCCGGTGCCAAGCCCCGAACGACGGGGAGATCGGCCGCACGCTCTCCCGTATTCTCGACCGGAAGGGCGAAGTGGAGTATGCCGACCGAGCCGTGAGTCTCAAGGAGGCTCGGGAGCTCGAGAGATGGGTCGGGAGGCTCAGCGCTCTGGTCCACGCGGAGGTCGAGCCTCCGCGAGGGATGCTGAGGTGAAGCGACAGCAGATAAGGCCCTGAAGAAGGCGGCTCGCTCGCTCCGCATCGCCCGACCGAGCGGGCGAAGCCCCGCTCGCCGGAACCACGTGCTACGAGGGTGGCGGCCCGGCGCAGAGGGGCAGGTTCCGTGGAGGGGAACAGGCCCTCTTCCGACCGATTTATCGGCCCGGAGAGCCGTGTTGTCGATACGTCGTAGGGGGGTCTATAACCGCGGACCGCGCGGTAGCTCTGTGGAGACGGCGGTCAGCGGCGACCACAGGAACCGACCGTGAGCGGACGTCGACCTCTCTGCGCGCCTCACGCCCGCGCCTGGACGTGCGTCCTCGCGCTGGCCGCCGTAGCGGGCGTGCTGGTCCCGCTCTCCCCAGCGCCAGCGCACGTCGGCGGCCTGCCTCCCGTCCACCCGGGGACGATGGCGACGCCGCTCAACACCACGTACGCCGCGGCCCCGAACGGCATCGCCTACGACCCCGCGACCGCGGAGATGTTCGTCTCCGACCACGCCGCGGAGCTGGCGACCGTCGTCTCCACCCTCAACAACACCGCCGTCGCGAACGTGCCGGTCGGCTCGGGGGGTACGGGCGTCGCCTACGACCCCGAACGCAACGAGGTGTTCGTGAACGCCTACTTTTCCGGAACCGTCACGGTGATCAACGCCAGCACCGACCTCGCGGTCAGCACGGTGAACGTCGGGGGAGGCCCTACGGGGGCCGCCTTCGATCCCGATACGGGCGAGCTGTTCTCGGCGCTCTACGATGCGGGCGCGGTCGCGGTGATCTCCGACGTCAACAACACGGTCGTGAAGACCATCCCCCTGGGGGTCAATCCCGTCTCCGTGGCCTACGACCCCGTCCAAGGCGAGGTCTTCGTGTCCAACAACGCCTCCGACAACGTGAGCGTGATCAACGCCTCCTCTCTCAAGGTCATCGGCTCGATCCCCGTGGGGGGCGCGCCGCGGGGGATCGGATTCGACGGGCAGACGGACAGCGTCTACGTCGCCAACTTCGGCTCCGGGACGGTCAGCGTGATCAATGCCTCCTCTCGTACGCTGAAGGCCACGGTCTTCGTCGGGGGCCAGCCGACCGGGAGCATCTCGTGCGACCCGTTGGACGGCAAGGTCTACGTGGCCAATTTCGCGACCAGCAGCCTCAGCGTCATCAACGGGACGTCGAACCAGCTGGTGGGGGAGATCGACATCGGCGCGGGGCTGCACGGGACCGCGCTCGACCCGCTGCGAGGGACCGTGTTCGTGACGAACTACATCTCCGACTCCGTCAGCGTCGTGTCGGTAACGACCGGGCAGGTCGTGATCTCCATCCCCTTCGGTCTCCAGGTCCCGCCGACGCCGTCGACCGCGGCCGGGCCGAACCAGATCGCGTACGACGCCTCCCGCCGCTACTTCTTCGTGACCGACGCCGTCTCCGGCAACGTCAGCGTGGTGTCGGGGAGCACGAACTCCGTGGTCGCCAACATCCCCCTGGGACCTGCCGCGGCCGGCATCGCCTACGACCCGGCCCGGGGGGAGCTCTTTGCGGCCAGCTACGACGGAGGTTGGGTCGGCGTGATCAACGACTCGACGCTGAGCGTCGTCGACCGCATCTTCACCGGCGGGGGCCCGAGCGGGGTGGGTTACGACTCCGGCCGGGGGGAGGTGTTCGTCGCCGACTTCGACACGAACGAGGTCTCCGTGATCAACGACACCTCCAACCTCGTGGTCGCCACGGTTGGGGTCGGCCTGGCCCCGGACAGCGTTCGCTACGTCCCTTCGCTGGGGGAGGTCTTCGTCGTCGACTACGGTAACGGCTCGGTGAGCGTCATCAACGACAGCACGAACGCGGTCGTGGCGACGATTCCGGTCGGCAGCTTCCCTCACGGGATCGGCTACGACCCGTCGAACGACCAGGTCTACGTCTCCAACTTCGGGTCCGATTCCGTGAGCGTCATCGACGCGGGGACCCACCGGGTGGTGGCCACCGTGGAGGTCGGAGCGAGCCCCTGGGGCCTCATCGCCTACGACCCGGCGAGCCAGCAGGCGTTCGTCGCCGACCAGGACTCGAACACGGTGAGCATCCTCAATGCCACCACCGACCTGCTCTCACGGACGGTCGCTGTGGGATACTCGCCCTACGCCGCCGCTCTCGACCCCGAGAACGGCGAGGTGTTCGTCACCGACTGGGGGGCCGACGCCCTGAGCGTGATCTCCGCGCGCACGGACACCGTGGTCGCGACGATCTCGGTGGACCCGTCCACCGCGCCCCAGGCCTTCCAGGTCACCTTCCAGGAGGCCGGGCTACCGACCGGGACGCCGTGGTCGGTCAGCATCGATGGCGACTCGGTGGGCTCGAGCGGCGCCACCATCCTCGTCTCGGCGCTCAACGGGAGCCACACCGTCTCCGTGGGAACGGTGGCGGGCTACCGCGTCGGCGGGGGCACGGGCTCGGTGAGAATCTCCGGCCACGCCGTCTTCCTCCGGTTCCCGTTCTCGCCGTCCCGCCCGTCGTCGGGGGTGCCTTGGGAGGTCGCCCTAGAGTCGTCCTCCCTGGCCGGGGCCGCCATGGGGGTCGCTATCGTCCTGGGGGTCGGCGTCGCGGTGGAAGGCCGCCAGCGACGGCTGCGCAAGGAGGGGGACGAGCTCGTGCGGGCGCTGCGTTTCCGAGCGCGGCGCGGTCGTCGCTGAGGGCGCCGGTCGTCCCAAGGGTTGCATCGGGCAGGGGCCAACGGAGAAACCACCCCCGCCCTCATGCTCGGGAATGCTTCGTTCGGCCTGGGACTCGCTCTCGGTCTCCTCGGGGCGTTGGCCGTCTGGGCCGCCACCCGGCTGTGGCGCCGCCTCAGAGACCCGCCGGACGAGCTCGATGCCCCTCGGCCCGCGGACGCGACGTTCGCCGGCCGGAGCGACCCCCCGGACGCACCGGCCCCGTCAACGCTCGGGCCAGGCCCTCGTGCGCGACCCGCCCTCCCGTGGAGCGCCCTGACGGCCGCGTCGACGTATGGCAACGCTGCTCAGGCGTCGTTCGCGGATCCGGTCCAGCTTTCCTATCGCGTGGTCCTCCATCTTGCCCGTCTCCCTCCGGTGGGGTTCGATGATCTGCCGGGTGTCGGCCGGACCCAGCGGGGCATGGTCACGGAGCTGGCGTGTGCCCAGAGCTCACTTTCAGAGGTGCTCAAGCGCCTCGTCGCCTCGGGCGTGGTTCGGCAGGAGCGTCAGCACGTTCGCGGGCTCGATCGGCGCGTCCTTACGTACGTCTTGACCCAGCGGGGAGAACGCCTGGCCCGAGACCTCGCTGACCCGGTGCCGGCCCGCCCCCGCTCGGTCTGGGAGCTCAGGCCCTAACGGCTGACCTCCCCGGGCCTCGGCCGTTCCACGGCGGGCACAGAGGGAGGCGGCGGAGACACCCCCTCTACCCGCGTTCCGAAACCAGCCCTTGGGCGGACGAGTCGGCCGGCAGCGCGGCGGAGCGCCGCGAACGCCCTACGCGGGTCATGGGGGGCGGTCTCGTGGCACGGCGGATCCGTGGCTCGGGTGAGGTGATCCCGCTGGGGCGAGCGTGTGCTCCCCGGCACGCTACGGGGCCTCCGGGCCCGGCACAGCCCAACGACCGGGCCGTCGTGGTCCGAGACCCGGGTCGGGACCTTCCCGCCGGCAACTCGGGGCTGGCTTGCCCGATTTATCGGCGGAGGACCGGATAGTTCGATATTTCGTGGAGACGTCTATAACCTCAACACGCGCGCTACGCATGGGGACGGGTGGAATGCGGCGAAACCAGAAGGCGACGGTGGGTCAAGGGCCGAGCGGGGTTGAGGACGACTTGGAGCCGGGGCGGGCGTGACATGGCGAACGAAAGTCACGCCGGGGCCCGGAGCAGCTTCTCCGCGAACGTTCTGCGCGTGGGCGTGGGCGTGGCGGTAGTGCTGGCAGCGCTCGGACTGGGTCCCGGCCAGGTTCTGGCCCAGAATGCTTGCATTTGCAACGGTGGCGGCGGGAGCGGAGGAGGCGGGGGAGGCGGCGGCGGTGGTGGAGAGCCCGCGACGTCGGTCTCTTTGACCAGCGTGAGCACCACCGAAACCAACGCGACGGTCGAGTGGGAGTTCTATCCCCCGAGCGCGTCGACCTCCATGGTCTGGGGACCGTCCGGGTCCGGTTCCCCCCGATACACTCAGTCCCCGGTGTCGATCTCCGGGGATTGGGCGACCGTGAAGCTCCTCTACCTGCAACCGGGCTCGACCTACGACTACTACGTGACCGCTTCCGAGTCCGGATACACGTCCTCGACGTCTGCGACGGCGTCGTTCACGACCCAGGCGTTCACGGTGCGCACGGCCGTCCGCGGACTGGGTGGTGGGGTTACCATCCAGCTCGCGAACATCTCGGGGGTCGTGACCACGGCTTCGGGGGCGGCGGCTCCGGAGGGACTCGGCATCGACGCGTTCTGCACCGGGAATGCCTACTCTGAGGACAACGGGACCGCGACCGACTCGGTGGGCGACTTCAGCCTCCGCCTTCCGTATCCGTGCGAGAACTCGGCGTACGGCGCCTCGTCCAACACCTACACCATCGAGGTCGTGAACGACGCGTCCACCGTCATCCTGCCCTATGGATCGTACGGATGGAACCCGGACTGGGATACCCCGGTCTACCATCCGGCCCAGGTACCGGGCGACTGGAACATCTCGATCGTCACCCCGCTGCCGGAGTACATGACGTTCCAGCTGCCTCCCGACGTCCTCGGGCCGTGGGTCCCGCAGGTCCTCCAGTTCAGCAACGCACCGGCCGGTATGGTCACCATCAGCTACTCGCAGTCCGTCACGTACTCCAACCAGGTGTGCGCGCCGTTCACGCACGGAGGCGAGAACGGCTGCAGCTCGACCCAGTGGACGACGCAGACGACCTATTCGAACGGGGGGAGCGCGGGAAGTCTCGAGGTCCTCGCCCAGTACGAGGCCTCGGGGGCGACGACCTTCAATGCTACGGACCGGGAGTGGACAGTGACCAGCCTCAACGAGTTCGGTTCGCCGGTCCACTGGGAGTTTGCTGGACCCAACAGCCCCAACTACATCCCCGACCAACTTACGCCAACGTCGAACACACCGGGACAGTACCTGCTGAACGGCTGGTCGAACGTCCTGATCCCCGGCCCTAACTCGTTAGCCTGGAGCGTGGACTCCGATCAGTCCACCGCCTCCGGCTGGACCTTCTCCCTCGACCTAGAGGTGGCCGTTCCCATCGACGACTTTGGCTCCGTCGGCCTGAGCACCGAGCTGACCTGGAGCCAGACGACCTCCGTCACGGTCAGCAACGCCCTCTCGTTCACCCTCCACGGGAACGGGGGCGATGCGTGCTACGACGTCTACGCCGTCGGACCCTCCAACGATGCTGCCGCCTTGATCCTCGGGATCTACTACTGGAACTGGAACACGAACCCCCAGTACGTGGACGGCTCGCCGGTCTGCGTGACCCCGTCGTAGTCGGCCACCAGGGGACGTCGCACGCTTTCTCGGAGGTGAGGGGGCCAACAAGGAGAGAAACCGACTTCGGATCGGGCGCTGCCTAGTGGTCCGAAGGATCCTGGGCAGCCTCCGACAGCCCAGTCGAACCCTCGATCGGGAGCGCACCGGGCCCGTGTCTCGCCCCGGGCCGGGGATCCCCGTCGGGCATGGACCACCCGTACCCCGTCCGCGGATGGCGGATTGTCCGCTGTTTTGGGAATGTATTTATCGCGAACGACCCTACCGCGGTCGTCGGGGCATCTGCATGGGACCTGCTGTCAGCGTCGCGGCGTTGGCGACCCTGACCCTCCTGCTGGTGGGATCCGTCTGGGGTGGCGCCCTCACCGCATCGCCGCAGGTTCGCGATCCATCGACTGGCGCACCTTCGGTGGCCTCCGGCTCGCATGCCGGAGCCGCCTCCGCTGCGACGGCCGCCCCCGCCGCGCCGAGGCCGACGGCGAGCGGACCACCCTTGCCCACGACGACCGGTAGGCCCGGGACGTACTACGTGCAGGAGGGAGCCAGCTTCCTTCAGGTCGCGGGATCCGCGTCGAACTACTTCACCCACCTGTCGGAGACGTTCGTCCTGCCTGCGGCTTCGACGCCGACGTCGTACGAGCTCAACGGGGTCACCTCGACCGGGGACTGGGTCCAGCTCTCCATCAGCGACTACTGGCCCTTCGCGAACCTCTGCCCCGTGCCCGAGTACACCCTGTCCTACGAGCTCTGGGACGACGCCAAGAACTCGATCAGTACCGGCCTGGATTGGTGGGAGAACGGCTTCTGTTCTCAGGCGTTCACGCCCCACCTGGGCGACAGCATCGAGCTGTCGATGAGCCTCAACTGCCTCGCCGGGGGGACCGGGAGCGTCTGCATGACCTACACCGACCTGACCCAGGACGTCCAGGCCGTGAACCTCCAGCCCCAGCCCAGCTTCCAGGAGCACGGGCTGGTGGGGACCTACTTCGTGAACGCGGGCTCGCCTTTGGTCACCTCGAACCACTATTTCGTCGGGCCGGCGACCGAGAGCATCGTCCTCGTGGCCCTCTCGTGCCCGACCGTTGTAGAGCCGACGGTCTCTTACGTGATGAACTCGGAGGACAACCTCCCGATCACGCAGTACTACGCCTGGGCCGACGAGTACGATTACTTCACCGGGGAGAACTGCTACACTCCCGTCGCGACCGTCGTCTCCGTGAGCGCGTCCGACCCCACGACCACCTACACGACCTTCTCCGGGTCGTCGCCGTTCGGGACCCGCACCATCGCCGGCCAGAACTGGACCGCCGCGGAGAACTTCCTGGGAGGTTCGACCCCCTTCTACGAGTACCGCTTCGAGACCGACCCGCCCCTGCCCAGTTTCTCTTTCACGGTCAACCCCTCCGTCGTCGATGCCTACCAGGGGTTCGAGGTCCTCTCGTCCGCGAGGGCTCCGGAGATCTGCTCCTGGACCGTCGCCGGGCCCGGCCCGGCGGTCTTCCCCCACCCGGCGGGGAGCTGCAGCTGGAGCGGCTACGCGAGTCGGACGACCGAGAACGCGGTCGCGGGCCTCCTCGTCTCCGCGGACGACAACATGGTCCAGCGCAGCGTCCCGCTCACCGTGGTGGCGGATCCCCTCGTGGATCTTGCCGCGACTCCCTCGCCGGTCGACGAGTATGCCCCGGTCACCCTCACGGCGAGCGTGACCCTCCACGCGGGCGACCGCGTGGCCGGCTACGACTGGGCCGGATTACCGGCAGGATGCCGCGGCGCGTCGACGCGCGGCACCCTCACGTGCACCCCGACCGCGGTCGGGACCTTCAACGTCTCCGTCGATGTCACCGACACGAACGGCTACACCCACGGGAACGTCACCACCCTCACGGTCGAGGATCCCTGCGGAACACCGGGGGCGTGCTTCCACGCGACGTTCACGGGGCCGGTCAATCTGCCGTGGCGGGCGTTCCTGCTGACGACCTGCAAGCTCTGCCCCGGAGAGGCGAGGATCTACCCGATCAGCGGCTCGAAGGCCGGTAACGTCTCGTTCCTCGTTCCGAACGGCACGTACCAGTACCTGGTCGAGGGGTCCGCCGGATTCCGCGTCCTCAAGCTCGCCCCGTTCGGAAACCTCACCGTGGGCGGTGCAGACCGGTCCATGGCGATCGATCTGGGGAAGGGTTCGACGCCCACGCTGAAGCTCTCGGCGAAGGGCCTGCCCAAGGGCGTCCCGTGGTGTCTCACGATCGGCTGGACGAGCTGTACTTCGAACCGGACCCTCACGATCCGTAACCTTACGAGCGGCGCCTACCCCTACACGCTCAGCGCGCCGGACGGATTCTTGCTGAAGGCGTCGGACGCCGGCTCGTCGATCGGCCTCTCGGGAACGCTGGACCTGCTGGCGCGATCGGCCCATCTTCAGCTAGGGTTCCAGTCGGTCACCGACGCCGTCACCTTCAACGAGACCGGCCTTCCGACCGGGGCGAAATGGTGCCTGGACGTCGTCCACGCGAAGAAGGTCTGCTCGACCAAGCCCGAACTCGTCCTGGCCGAACCCAACGGGTCTCTCCTCTACAGCTGGACGACGACCGAGAAGGGGTATGAAGGGGGGTCCGGGGCCCTCGAAGTGGAGGGCGCGGCGCTCAACCGCAGCCTGCTGTTCGTCGTGGAGAGCGGCCTCTCCCCGGCGGTGTCGTCCCTTGGACCGGGCGAGGCCGGTGCGCGCTCGCCCGTGACGCCGGCGCTGGCTACGGTCGGTGGCATCGCCAGCGCGTCGCTCCTGGCCTTCTGCGGCGTAGGCGCCTTCAGCGCCCTACAACGGGGCCGGCGGGGCCGGCGCCGCCGGCAGGGCTGAGGGCTCCCGAAGCCTTCGTTCGGTCCCGCGCTCTGGTCCGCAGGCCGAGACCGGTGGACGACGAACGGACGCGACGATCTGTCCTGTTCAGTCGGGCCGGGGCCCCTTTCGCGTGTCCGTGACCTCGTTCACCACCTCCCCCGCCCCGGTGAGCCCGACGGGGTGAAGGGACGGAGCCGATCTCGCGACTCGCCCGGAGCTTCCGCCCGACTGCCCGACAACGCTCTCTCGAGGCAGGCCTGACCCAACGCTAGCCGCGACCCGGGTGCGAGCCCAAACAGCACCGCGGGCCTACTCCGTTCCCGGTCGTGTCGGAGGCGGACTGCGGCGGTCCCGCTCCTCCGTAGGGACTCGTGTGAGGGTCGTCACCGCCCCAGGAACGCCGCCGCTCAGGCCGGGTCCCAGGCACGACCTGGCCGTAAAAAACAGTCCGAAAAAGCACTAAGTACCGGAAGTTCGTTCCCTCCCCGCCGGGCTGCCCGGGGGGGAAG
>DATJVA010000056.1:0-3446 GCA_035502015.1 Thermoplasmata archaeon
GTCGATCGCGTTCGACCTTCCGAACGGGACGTACTCCTACACGATCGCGGACGTCCCCGGCTGGCACCTCTCCGTCGGGAGCTACACGGGCTCCGACACCCTTGCGGGGGCGGGGGACACGCTCACGCTCACGTTCACCCAGGTGACGTACGCGCTCGTCTTCTCCGAGAGCGGCCTTCCGTCCGGGACGACCTGGTCCGTGACGGTCGGGACGTCGACGCTCTCGACCACGACGACGTCGATCGCGTTCGACCTTCCGAACGGGACGTACTCCTACACGATCGCCGACGTTCCCGGCTGGCACCTCTCGGTCGGAAGCTACTCCGGGTCGGAGACCCTCGCGGGCGCGGGGGCCAGCGTGGCCCTCGTTTTCTCGCAGGTGACGTACACGGTCACCTTCTCGGAGACCGGCCTTCCGAGCTCCACGAGCTGGCAGGTGACGCTCGGCAGCCTCACGCTGTACTCGACCACCTCCTCGATCGTCTTCGCGGAGGCGAACGGGACCTACGCGTTCACCGTCGGCAACGTGCCGGGCTGGCACCTGTCGACCGGCGGATACGCGGGGTCGGTCGGCGTGGCGGGCGCGAACGTCGCGGTGCACCTCCGCTTCATCCAGGAGCGGTACTCGGTCATCTTCTCCGAGGTCGGCCTCCCGCCCGGGACCACCTGGCAGGTCACGGTCGGCGCGAACACGCTGAGCTCGACCACGAACCGGATCAGCTTCGTGCTCGCCAACGGGAGCTACTCGTACGCCGTGGCCGACGTCCCGGGATACCACATCCGCCTCGGCAGCTACTCGGGGACGGTCACCGTCGCCGGCAACACGGTGAAGGACCAGGAACGGTTCGCGCCGGTGCGCTACCAGTTGTCGTTCGTCGAGACCGGGCTCCCGACCGGGACCACGTGGTCCGTCCGGGTGGGCAGCCACACCGTCTCCTCCGCCGGGACGAAGATCGCGTTCACGCTCGGCAACGGGACGTACTCGTTCGCCATCTCGGCCCCCGGGTACACCGCGAGCCCGTCGAGCGGATCGGTCACCTTGGCGGGCGCTCCGGTGAAGACCCCCGTCACCTTCACCTAGGCCGGACGGACCCGACCGGCGGCCAGCCCCCCGCCCGGGGGTGCGGCCGCCGGCTCGGGGCGACCCGGGCCGACGGGGTGACGCCCCCGGTCCGGCGCGACGCCGCACGTCCAAGCAAAGACATTTGACCCATGACACGATGGGACACGCCCGTGCAGGCGGAGGCGGGCGCCCCCCCGATGGCCGAGCCCGGTGGTATGCCGAACATGACGATGGCCGGGGATCCGGCGACCGATCTGCGGGGGGCGCGCGTCGCCCGCATCGCGGCGGCGCTGAGCGTCCTGGGCCTCGTCCTGATCCTGCTGGCCCCTATCCTGTTGCTGGTGGTGCTGGGCCTCCACATCCCCCTGATCGGACTCAGCTTCGGGACGGCGTCGTTCACGATCGCGATCCTCGAGGAGATCCTCGCGGTGATCACCGTCGGCGCGCTCCTGCTGTTCCTCTCGTTCATCGTCTACGTCGTCTCGTTCAACATCCTCCGCAAGTCCGGCCCCGGGTTCGGCGCCCCGATGGGACTCGGCGTCGTGGGGATCCTGGGGGTCCTCCTGATCTTCATCGGGATTCTCCTCATCCTCGTCGCCGTCGTGCAGGCGGTCAGCTGCGCCTCGGCGTCGACGGATGCCTCGAGCTGCGTCAGCCTCAGCACCGTGGCGGGCGGCTACTACTCGGTCCTCGGCGGCGGATTCCTCGCCTTCCTCGGCTGGATCGGGCTCCTCATCGGGATCTACCGGATCGGCAAGCGGTTCGACTCGACGATCACCAAGGTCGGCGCCATCCTCTACATCATTCCCCTAGTCAACGTCATCGCGCCGATCCTCGTCCTCGTGGGCGTCCACGGCGTGGTGCGCCGGCTCGAAGCGGGCGGCATGCACGGCATGGGCTGAACGCTCGGCCCCGGGGACCCGGGGACAGGCGGCGGGGCCGGCCGCGCTCCGGGGGGCTCACTCGCACGGGACCCGGCGGGCGCGCCGGGCCTTGGCGCCCCCACGGGCTACCCCGCGGTGGGAGTTCCGCATCCGGCTCGCCCTGCCCGGCGATGCGCGGAGAACCTGGGCCGTCGAGCTCGGGGTCGCGGCGACGCTGGATTGCGGCAGGGCGGAACGATATGGATCCCCCCGGGCCCCGTAGTCCGGAGGAGGGAGCGGTCCGCGAGAGCGACGAGATTCGGCTGGCCGTGTTCTACCTCCGGCGGGGTTCCTCCGCGCATCCCGATCTCAACCCATCCCCTTCGATGCGAGTCGCTCGTCGCACCGGGTGCTGCGATTGTTGCGTGCCGACTCTCGAAGTCCGCGCGAGAGCTGCCCCCGCGACCCGTAGAATTCTCCGGAGCTTCGACGGGACCCCGAGTGACCACGACGTCACGAGGGAGCGATCCCCGCTTCCCGACCCCTCAAGGGCGAAGGAACGACGAGCGGGGCGGGTCTCCGGACCGATGACCGGGACGGATCGCTCCGATGCCCGGCCCCGACCCAGTCCGGCCACCGAAGTATCGTAAAATAGGACGGACCCCTCGCGCGGAAAATGGCGGCCGCGGTCCGCCCCGAGGTCTCCGCGACTCGCCTCGCGGTCCTCCCGTTCGCCAACATCAGCCCGGATCCCGAACATGCCTACTTTGCCGACGGCCTGACCGAGGAGCTCATCTCCACGCTCTCCCAGATCTCCGGGCTCCGAGTCATCGCACGGACCTCCGCGATGCGATACCGGTCGACGTCGCTCTCCGTGGCGGGGATCGCACGAGAACTCGGCGTCCGGACCGTGCTCGAAGGGAGCGTCCGCCGTCAGGGGAACGCGGTGCGAGTCTCGGTGAAGCTGATCTCGGCGGAGACCGAGGAGCACCTCTGGGCGCAGACGTACGATCGGGAACTCTCCGACATCTTCGAGATCCAGAGCGACATCGCGAAGCGCGTCGCCCGGTCGCTCCGCGTGCGGCTCGCCCGGCCCGAGGCGCGGCGTCTCGAGCACCCGGCGACCTCGGACGTAGGGGCGTACACGCTCTACCTGCAGGGGCGATTCGAATGGAACCGCCGGACCGACGCGTCGCTCCGCACGGCCGTCGATCGGTTCCGGCAGGCGCTCGCCAAGGATCCCGGGTTCGCGCTCGCGGAGAGCGGCCTCGCCGATGCGTTCGCCACGCTCGCCCTCCTCGAATTCGTGCCGCCGACCGAAGCGTTCCCCCGGGCTCGGGCCGCGGCCGAACGGGCGATCGCGCTGGACGACCGTCTCGCCGAGGCTCATGCGTCCCTCGGCCTCGTCCGTTTCCAATACGACCGTGACTGGAGCGGGGCCGAGGCGGAGTTCCGGACGGCGATCGCGCTCAATCCGAACTACGCGGCCGGCCACCAGTTCTTCGCGGATTACCTCAAGG
>DATJVA010000057.1:0-2880 GCA_035502015.1 Thermoplasmata archaeon
CCGGTCGACGGAGCACCGGGCGTCGACCCGACCGGGTTCGCGCGCGACCCCTCCTCGGGCTGGGCCGGCTCGCTCACGAGGATGTCTCCAGCGCGGGCCAGAGGTTCTCGACATCGGAAAGCTCCTTTTCGTATTGCCGGCGCGCCTGCTCCCGCCACACGGGCCGTCGCCACCGGGTCCAGAGGTCCGTGAGCAGCGGGTTCTCGGCCCGGTAGGCCACCGAGTAGGTCGCCTCGAGGGCGCGCACCGCCTCGCACGCCTTCGTCACCTCTTGCGCGCGGGGAACTCGGGAGAAGGAGAACCGGCGCCGGATCTGGGAGAGCTCGAAGCCGTGGTGCTGGGTCAGCTCGATGAGGAGACGGTCGCGCACCGCGAGGATGCCCGCGGACAACCGTCCCTGCCGCAGGTCCTGGTCGAGAATGGCGATCGGGTCGATCTGCCAACCCTGCCGGACGGCGTACCCATGGAAGCGAGGTGGTGCCGCCGGACGGCTCCACAGGATCCACGCGAAAGCGCTGATCAGGGCGAGGAGGATGGGGAGCTCGAGCACCAGTGGTCCGGAGAGGTCCGCCGTCACGTCTGCCTCTGCGGAAGGGAGCGGACCAGCCGGTCGTACCGGGAGGTCCGTTCGCCGGTCGCGAGCGGACCGCTCGGCTGGAAGCCGGGGTCGTCGAGGTGCGCGAGAACGGTCTCCGAAAAGAGCCGCTCGAGCAGCGCCCGCAGGGCTTCTCGGTCGCCCTCGGCGGGTCTGCCGAACTTTACCGGTTCGTACCGTCGGTATAGCTCCGGAAGCAGGGTGGTGAGCGGTCCCATGTCGGGCTGGAGCAGCTCTTTGAGGAACCTCCGGTCCGAGCAGGAGATCGGCACATCCAGGCCGTAGGCCCGGACCGTGCCGTTGAACGAGGTCCGATAAGCGAGGAGGAGGGCCGCGGAGTATCCCTCTCGGTCGAGGACCTCCTTGAGCTGCCGAAGCGTGCGGCGGGAGTCCGACCGCTCCGCCGAGTCCGTGGGGTTTCCGCCCGGTCCGTTGCTGCCCGCTGAGGGCGCCTCCCCGCTCGGGCGGGGAGACTTCACCATGACGATTCCGTCCGGAGCGCCCATCGGGACCCCCGAAAGGAGAGGAACGTTCCCGAGATAGTTCCTTCCCGCCGACGCCCGGAGGGACGATGGGCCCGCATTGTCGGCGCTCCGGGCTTGCCGCCGCCGGGGACCGTCACGCCGACGGACCCGGAGTCTCAGGCGTTCCGGGGGCTCGGTCGACCTGCCGGTACTTCGCGTAGAACTGGTTGAGCACGAACGAGACCCGCTTTCCGAGCAGCTCCTCCGCCCAGAGAGGCACGAGGAAGCGCCGATCCTCGGCGAAGTAGCGGTAGAACCGTCGATCCTCCTGCGCGCCGTCGCTCAGCACGTGGCGGGCCGCGAAATCCCCGCAGAACGTGGCCCAGGGGAGCCCCACGCATCCGAGCACGTACTGGGTCCATGGCGCCTTCTCCTCCCGAACGACGGTGGGCATGAGGTCACGCGTCATGTCGATCCGTCCCATCCAGAACTGCCGGAAATGCACGTGGGCGACCGAGGGCCAGTGCTCGCGGAAGCGGCGGATGACTCGGTCGATGATCCGCTCCGACCAGGTGTCGTTCTTCGCGTAGGTGGTCCACAGGCTGCCGCCCCCCAACAGTATCCGCTTGTCCCCGGTGAGCCGCCAGTACGCGTAGATGAAGTGGGAGTCCCAGCACTGGAACGGCTCCTCCGGGAACATCGCCCGGACCTCGCTGTCCCGCAGCGGTTCGCTGATCGCGAGGAACGTCTGGGCGTAGTAGTAGTTCCAGTAGTGGTCGGTGAGGGCCCGCGGGAGCTTGTCGGCACAGAACACGATGTTGTTCGCGGTGATGGAGCCGAGGTGCGTCCGGACGCTGTGGTCCTTGAGACCGATCGCTTCGGTCGACTCGTAGACGTGGACACCGTGGTCGACAAGGATCTTCTTCACGGCCTGCGCGTAGCGCAGTCCGTTCACTCCGTAGGTGTTCGGGTACCGGACCGCGCCGGTGAAGCCGGTCGCGCCGACCACGGAGGGTAGCTGGGCCGCGGTGTACCCTTGGACGTGATACCCCATCGACCGTCGCGCCGCGATCTCGTCGTCGACCTCCTTTGGGCCGGACCTCCCTTCCCCCAGGAACAGGCAGTCCTGCTTCTGGAGGTCCGCGTCGATCCCGTGGTCCCGGATGACCGAGACCATCCGGTCGACGCCCCACTGGGCACACTCCCAGAGGTCACGGGCCCCCTGGGGCCCGTACCGTCGCAGGATCTGGGAGAGCTCGAGCTCGCTGTCGGGAGTGAGGAACCCGGCGCTCTTTCCCGTGGAACTTCCGCCGCAGATGTTCCGGTCAATGAGCGTCACGTCGAGGCCCTGGTCCATAAGGCGCATGGCGGCCGCCAGCCCCGCCGCTCCGGCGCCGATGATCAGGACGTCCGTCCGGATGTCCCCCCGAAGGGGCGGTTCGAGCTTGAGCGGCGTGCCCATCAGCGTGGTGAACCACCAGTCCTGGAGACGCATCCCTCAACTCCACGGCCCCGCGGAACTCCCGCGGACCTGCCCTCTGGGAAATCCGGACGAACTTAACAGGACGGTTCGAACGCGGGGGAACCTTAACCGAGCTCCGAGGGGTACCCTTCGGGGCGTGAAGACGGCCAAGAAGTCTCTCGAACCACGACAGAGGTGTCAAAAATCCCTCCCGGAATAGGCCACGACATGCCGGGCGACTCGGCCCCGGGGGAAACGTCTCCGCCGACCTCGCCAACGAACGCGTCTTCCCTGCAGTTCCGCCGGATCCTGGTCGCTGCCGGACTACGTCAACGCGACCCCGCGATCTTCCGTCCCGT
>DATJVA010000058.1:0-9171 GCA_035502015.1 Thermoplasmata archaeon
CAGTCCAGGACGGAGGTGCGTACGACCCTCACGTCCAGTAAGCGCACGACGTCGCGCTCGACCGACCGCGCGATATCGTGAGGGACGATCGCGAAACCGTCCCCGACGCGCAGGTAAACCCCGAGATAGGGGCTGCCGGCCACGAGAATTCGACCGACCGGCACGCGAGGGGCCTCCCCCGACCGACCCTACTCGGTCTCGAGCAGGTCGACCTCGATGAGGCCGTCCTCGAATCGGATCGCCTTGACGCGGACACGGCTCGGGATGTGCTGGATACCGCGCTCCCAGATGTGTTCGTTGAGTCGCGGGTCGATCCAGACGTCCTCGGGCTTGCCCTTCATGTGACGCACGACGAATCGGCGCACAGTTTCGAGAGCGTGGCCCGCCCGCCGGCGGCGGGACGGTTGGTGCTGACTCGCGCGCAGAGGGATGACGTACTCGCGCTCAAGCTCCTCGGTGTGTCGGGTGGTGGACTTTGCGGGCATGGGGACCTTCCTCTCTCACCCACCTACTTGTGCAGGTGTCCTCGCTTCCACGTGTGCCGCTTCGGATGGCGCGTGACCCGTCGGCTGGTCCGCTGCAACACCCACGCCGGGACGCGGCGGTTTCCCTTCACCACACGGAGCAGTCGGGTCTTGCGCGCGAGACTCTTCCTACGATTCGCCATGGTTCACCCTTCTCGGTCAGCGCCTCGTGATGTGGATCTCGCGCCGCTCGGGGGCGATCCGCTCGAGCAGCGCCCGGAGCGTGGCATCGTCGATCGCCCGTTGGATGCGGCCGCTCGCGGCGAGCGCGATGAGCTGCTGCTCCACCGCGGACGCGACGTCGGGCTTCGCCAGCCGGATCCGCGCCAGCCGCTCGCGGGCCTCCGGGGTCAGGATGCGGCGTAGTATCTCGGTGCGCTCCTGTTCGCGGCGCGCCATCTCGGCATCCTGCGCGGCGTAGGCCTGGGAGTTGGCGACGTCGGAGGATTGCATCTCCTGGAGCTGCTGCATGCGGCGCCGTCGCAGCTCGGCGAGTTCGGCATCGTCCCCGTACGCCATCGTTTCCCTCCCTGGTCCTGGAAAACGCACTAGAGGTACTTGGCCAGTTCGGGTCGCTCGGAGGCCATTGCCTTGAGAATATCGCGTGAGAGCGAATCGAGCAGCTTCTGACCTTCGGCGCTGACCCGCCGGCCCTTCGTCTTGTACGGCTGGACGAGCCCGGCCTTCTCGAGCTGGTGGACGATCTCGCGGAGCACCGCCCGCGAGCCGTTGCGCGCGTGGTACGGGGCGCTTCCCCGGTCGCGCTTGCCGCCGTACTCGGCGCTCAATCGCTCGATCCCCACGTATCCTTGGAGGTAGATCTTCCTCAGCACGGAGGCGGAACGAAGGTACCACCAGTCGGTCTGCGTCGGAGCGCGCTGCTTGTGGACCCCGGTCTTCGCGAACGTGGACCACGGGGGAGGAGCCACGGCCTTCCGGGCGCGGAGCTCCGTCGCGAGCCGAGGGAGCAGGGCAGAGGGCGGCACGTCGTTCGGGTGGGTCATGAGGTGGCGCGGCCACCGTGCCCACGTATTTAAAGTCGCACCGACGAAATCGGTTCGGCGTCCCAGGGTGGACGGGTCGTCCACCACCCTTCGACCGCGGTGCGCCCGACCGTTACGGCAGGGGCAGGGTGACCGTGCCCTCGAACGCTCCGTTTCCCGACGCGACGAGGACGAACCCGTGATTGGACGGGTTCTTGGTCGCGCTCCCGAATTCGACCCAGATCGAGAGTTCGGAGGTGAGCACCGTCGAGGTGGAGTACCCCTTCGCAAAGGTCCAGGAGGTAGCGATGAGCGGGTGGTCAGCCTTGACGGTCGGAGAGCTCGCGACGACCTTCGCCTCGGCGTTCACGATATAGAAACCGCCCGACCCGGCCGTGACGAGGTGGTCGGTCCCTCCGTTCGTTTGGATGGCGAAGTCGAGGTCAGAGATACGGAGCGACGGATTCGCCGAGGCGATCGAGACCTCGTAGCAGCCGTGATTCTGAGCGCAGTACGACTTGGTGGAGGCGCTGCCGGCCAAGGCGTCCGCCGGTCCGAGAGCGAGAGCGGTGCCAAGGGGTACGTTCGATGAGGAATGGGCGAGGCCGACCACTAGCACGTAGAGCACGGCGGCGAGGACGACGGCGATCGCCACCAAGAGGATCGCCGCGATGACGGGAGAAACGGCGCGGGTTCGTCCCCGGGGGAGAGCAGCACAACGGAATCGGTCCGCCGTCCGCGATTCCCAGCCACGAAACATCGACAACTTCACTCCCGGCAGGCACCCGGCGCCCCTGGCGAATCTCTTCCTCTCTCATGCTATTTGTATCTTCGGAACGCGTGGGAAAGGGTCTCGCGCTCGTTCGTGGTCCTCAGCCCGCCCGGCAGTACCCGTATCCGGAATCGCCGCTGAGGCGCGGGCTTAACTAACTTGGCCGGCGTGCTCCACCCCAAGGGGTGAGGAGGCCGGTTCGATGGCGACGGCGGCCCTGGTGCTGAGCGGAGGCGAGTCGAGCCGCTTCGGAGCCGTTCCGAAAGCGCTGATGCGCGTCGGGGGGTCTACCGCCGTACGCCGGATCGTAGACACCTGCGTGTCGCGCGGGCTCGACCCGGTGGTCGTGGTGGTCGGACCGCACCGCGGGCCGGTCGCCCACGAGTTACGCGGGACCGACGCCGTTCTCGTGGACTCCGCGCAGTGGTACGAGGGCCGAACCGCGTCGATCCACTCCGGTCTGGAGGCGATCGCATCCGGCGTGGACGTGCTGTTCTGGCCCGTGGACCACCCGTTCGTCCTGGATTCGACAGTGGATTCTCTTCTGCGGCTGCCCAACGAGGACGCCCTCGCGGTCTGGTTCATCCCGACCTTCCACGGCCACGGAGGTCACCCGGTGTTCTGGCGTTCGGTGGTCCGGGCCGATATCCTCGACCTCCGCAACGATGCCCCGCTGCGCTCGTTGCTTCCCGAGTTCGGGGTTCAGGTGAGACGGTTCGAGGTCCACGACCCCGGCGTGGTCGCGAATATCGACACGCCCGAAGAGTACCGCGCGGCCCTCGACCAGTGGGAGAGCGGCTCCCGGGGGATCTGATGGACCGGAAACTGACCCGTGAGGCGTTGCGCCTCCTCGAGCGGCACGAGTCGTTCGTCCGTGCGACGGTGGTGAAGGCGGTCGGGTCGGTCCCGGGGAAGGTCGGCGCGTCGATGATCGTCCGGGCGGACGGTTCAACGATGGGCACGGTCGGGGGGGCTCAGCTCGAGGAGGAGGTCAAGACGCTCGCCCGCGGGGCCTTCGCGACCCACGCCGGTGACCTCCATCACTTCGACCTCCAAGCGTGGAAACCCGGGGGCCTCCCGAGCCTGTGCGGTGGCTCCGTCGAGATCGCGGTCGAGTACGTCGGCGCTCGCCCCAACCTTCTCCTGTGGGGGGGAGGGCACGTGGCCCACGCCCTTGCCGAGCTGCTACCGACCTTGGAGTACGACTACAGCGTCGCGGACGACCGACCGGAGTGGGTCGGTGTCGAGCGTTTCCCGACGGCCGAGCGACGGGAGGTCGTCCCTCCGGAAAGGCTGTTCGACGTGTTCGACGCGCCATCGTTCACGCACCTCTACCTGCTCGGCTACGACGCGACAAAGGACCTCGAGGTGCTCGCTCTCGCGGTCGAGCGCTTTCCCAACACGATCGGGCTGATCGCGAGCGCGTCGAAGCGTGAGCACATGTTCTCCACCCTTCGTGACCGGGGCATCTCGCGCGATGCGCTCGGTCGGGTCCGGTCGCCCGTGGGGCTCGCGATCGGAGCGGAGAGCCCTGCCGAGATCGCGGTGAGCATCGTCGCCGATATCGTCCGGGAACTCCACCCGTCGTCCTTAGGTACCTCGACGCGTGAGGTCTCCCAGGTGTCCATAGGTCACGATGCCGCCGCGCGACCCCCTTAGATTCCGGTTGAACGGGCAGCCCGTCGAGGTCGCCTGCGAGGCGCCGCTCGTCCTCCTCGACCTCCTGCGCGAGCAGCTCAACCTCACCGGGACGAAGCGCGGCTGTGACCTTGGGACGTGCGGGTGCTGCACGGTCCTCCTCGACGGGCGGCCCACCCTGAGCTGCCTCACGCTGGCGCGACTCGTCGACGGTCGCGAGGTGACGACGATCGAGGGCGTCACCCCGCCGAACGGTCTCTCACCGGTGCAACGGGCGTTCGTCCAGCACGGCGCGACGCAGTGCGGGTTCTGCACGCCGGGCTTCGTCGTGACGGCGACCGCTCTCCTACGGGACGTACCGCGCCCGACCCGGGAACAGATCGAGCGGGCGATCTCGGGCAACCTGTGCCGGTGCACCGGCTTCACGAAGATCGTTGAGGCGATCGCCGCGGCCGCCGGAGGGAAGGTCTGATGGCGAGCACGACGTCGCCTCCCTTCCGCCTTCTCGGGGGCCGGATCCCGTACGTCGAGGGCCCGCTCAAAGTCACGGGACGCGCAGAGTACACGGACGACATCCAGAGGCCCGGGATGCTCGTCGGCCGTCTCCTTCGAAGTCCGTGGCCCCACGCCCGCCTCCGGTCGATCGACGCGAGCGCGGCCCGGGCGCTTCCGGGAGTCTTCGCCGTCCTCACCGGCGAGAAGTACCCGACACCGTTCGGAGTGCTTCCGATCACGCACGACGAGACGGCGATCGCGGTCGACAAAGCGCGGTACATCGGGGACATCATCGCCGCCGTCGCGGCGGCCGATGAGCGTACGGCGGAGCGGGCGATCTCGCTGATCAAGGTCGATGCGGAGGTGCTGCCCGAGTACTCCGACCCGAGGACGGGGGTCACGCGCGTCCCCGAGCCGATCCACGCCCGGGGGCTGCTCGGCTCGAACGTCCAGAAGGAGGTGGTCCAGCACTTCGGCAACGTCGACGCTGCGTTCGCCCAAGCGGCCCACACGGTGCGCGTGCGGGGCAACTTTGCCGGGGTCACACACGCCTTCACGGAACCGATGGCCACGATAGCGGAGTCGACTCCGGACGGTCGGCTCACGGTGTGGAGCGCGACCCAGGTGCCCCATTACCTGCACCGGGCTCTCTCCGAAGTGCTCGGGATCCCGATGCACCGGATCCGGGTCATCAAACCCGAGGTCGGTGGCGGGTTCGGAGGCAAGTCGGACCCGCTCCCCCACGAGATCGTCTGCGCGGCGCTCTCGATCGAGACCGGCCGTCCCGTCAAGATCCTGTTCGACCGTGAGGACGTCTTCTACACCAACCACGGCCGCCACCCGACGCAGAACGACGTTCGGATCGCGGTCGACGCGTCCGGGCAGATCGTCGGCTACGACATCGAGGCGCTGATCGACGGAGGCGCGTGGAGCTCGTTCGGCACCGTCACGACCTACTACAACGGCGTGCTCGCGATGGGACCGTACCGGGTGCCGAACTTCCGATATCACGGCCGTCGGGTCTACACCACAAAGCCCCCGTCCGGCGCGATGCGCGCGCACGGCGGAACGAACATCCGATACTCGGTCGAGGTCGCTCTCGACATGCTCGCCGAGAAGATCGGCGTCGACCCGTTCGACCTGCGGAGCCGCAACGCACTGCCTCCGAACTCGCGGACGGTGAATGAGTTCCGGATCACCTCGACGTCGTTCCTCAAATGCCTCTCGGCGGCCCGCGAGAAGAGCGGGTGGGACGCGAAATTCCGTAAGCTTCCCTACGGCCAGGGCGTTGGCCTCGGCTGCGGCTTTTACATCTCCGGGTCGAACAGCCCGATCCATTTCACACCAAAGATGCCGCAGTCCACGGTTCACCTCAAGGCCGACATGGACGGCGGAATCGCGGTCCACTCGATGCAGGCCGACATCGGTCAGGGGTCGAACACCCTTCTCGCGGCGATCGTAGCGGAGGTGCTCGGCGTCGACCTCGACCGGGTCCACGTACAACGGGTCGATTCGGACGTGAGCCCGGTCGACCTCGGTTCCTACTCGAGCCGCGTGACGTTCATGATGGGGAACGCGGCCCGGGTGGCCGCCGAAGAGCTCCGGGACAAGCTGGTCCGTGCGGCAGGCGCCCTCCTGGAACGAGCGCCAGAGCAGCTCGAGGTGGCGCACGAACGGATCCAGGTGCGTGGCCATCCCGAGGTCGGGGTCTCGTTCCTCGAGGCGCTCCACCGGGCGATGGAGACCTCGGGGGCGCTCCTCGCGACCGGGTCGTACAACTCGCCACCGATGGGAGGGACGTTCAAGGGGGCCCGCGCGGGGACGGCTCCCGCCTATTCGTTCGCGGCGTACGTCGCGCAGGTCTCCGTGGACGCGGAGACGGGCGAGTACCGCGTGTCGAAGGTCTGGGCGGCGTTCGACTGCGGGCGACCCCTGAACCGGCTCGCGGTCGAGGGGCAGATCGAAGGGTCGATCCACATGGGCCTCGGTCAGGTGATGGGCGAATCGATGAACTACCGAGGAGCGCGCCTGTTCAACCCGTCCCTCCTCGAGTACAAGATCCCGATGCCGCAGCAGATGCCCGAGGTCGAGATCCTGCTCGTCGGCGACGACGACCCGGAAGGGCCGTTCGGGGCGAAGGAGGCCGGCGAGGGCCCGCTCATCGCGACACTGCCCGCGGTCGGCAACGCGCTCTACGACGCCGTCGGGGTCCGTTTCACCGACCTTCCGATCACTCCGGACAAGGTCGTCAAGGGGATCGACCAACGCATCCGCGAAGGTCGGAGCTGGAAGGGGAGGTAGACCGCTCGTGCACCTCGACCCGTTCGAACTCCATCGGCCGACGAGCGTCGAGGAGACCGTCCGCATGGCCGCGCAATGGAGCGGGCAGTTCGACTACCTCGCGGGAGGGACCGACCTGCTCCCGAACTACAAGATGCACATCAACCTGAGGCCCCATCTGGTCTCGCTGGACGGCGTCTCCGAGCTCCGAGGGCACTCGCTCGACCGGGTGGGTGCAATGGAACGGCTCGCGTCCCTCGAGCGGGACTCCGAGTTCTCGGTGGCGTACCCTTCCCTCGCGGACGCCGTCCGCGAGGTGGCGACGCCGCTCGTCCGGGAGAGCGGAACGGTCGGCGGGAATCTCCTGGTCGAAACGCGTTGCTTCTTCTTCAATCAAAGCTACTTCTGGAGGGCGAGTCTCGGCTTCTGCCTGAAGGCCGACGGCGACCGCTGCCATGTCGTTCCCCAGAAGGAGAAGTGCTACGCGACGTTCTCCGGGGACCTCGCACCGGCGTTCCTCGTGCTCGATGCCCAGGTAGAGCTGGCCGGTCCCGACGGCCGACGGACGATCCCTCTCGCGGAGCTGTACAACGCGGCGGGCGACGGGATCCGTCGGTTGAACAGCCGGCCCGGCGAACTCCTCGTGGCGGTCCACCTGCCTCCCGGCGCGCGTACCCTCCGGGGTCGGTATCGGAAATTAAGGGTCCGACCGTCGTACGACTTCCCCGAGCTCGGTGTCGCCGTCGCGGGGTCCTGGGACGGCCCGCGGGTCACCGCTCTCTCGCTGGCCATCGGAGGGGTGGAACCGTACCCCCGGCGGTTCGACGAGCTGACGTCACCGCTCGTCGGAGAGACTCTGTCGGACGACCGTCTCCAGGAGCTTGCGGAGGCCGTCACCCGCACGGTGCGTCCGGTGCACAACACTTTCCTCCTCCCGGATTACCGCCGTCGCATGGTCGGGGTCTACGTCCGGCGAGCGATCGCCGAGGCGAGGGGGTCGGCCGCGGCATGACCGGTGGGCCAGAGTTCGCTCTGCTCCCCATCGCGTCACTGAAGGGCCACGAACGGATCGATGAGGGGAACCTCGCCGACCTGATCCTCCACCTTCGCCGCTCTCAGGTCCTCTCCGACCCGATCTGGGTGGCGCGCGGCTCGTCCGTCATCCTGAACGGTCACCACCGGGTCGAAGCGCTCCGGCGCCTCGGCGCCGACCGGGTGGCGGCCTGGGTCCTGGACTACGAGAGCGACCTCATCCATCTCGAGCGATGGCACTCCGGGCCGCCGATCGCGAAGAGCGAGGTCGTTCGCCGAGCCGAGGAGCGCCGCCCGTTCCCCCCGAAGACGACCCGACACCGGCTGTTGCTCGACCTGCCCGCGCGGCCGACGCCGCTCGCGGAGCTGCTCCCCCGGCCGGTCGCCCGGCGGAGGTCTCACTCCCGGGCGTCCGTCCGTTCCTGAGCGCCGACCGTCGGCGTCGCGGGCCGGGAGTACGGGATCGGAAGGTCTCCTTCCGCGAACCGTCGGAGGGTTGCGGCGAGCAGCGCCACCTCGATCGGATGGAGCCTCACACGGAGCGATTCGGGAGTGTCGTCGGGAAGCACCGGTATCCGTTCCTGGGCGACTCGGGGGCCCCCGTCGACCTCGGTCGTCACCACATGCACGGTCGCTCCGGTCTCCTTCTCTCCGGCGGCGAGGACGGCGCGGTGAACCCGCATGCCGTACATTCCCGGGCCCCCGTGCCGCGGAAGGAGCGCCGGATGGATGTTGATCGCCCGCCCGGCCCACCGCTCGACCCACCGGGGCGGAAGGATCGAAAGGAATCCTGCGAGCACGACCAGCTCGACCCCTTGGTCGTCGAGCTCCTTCGTGAGCCGGTCGGACCAGACGTTCGGGTCGGAGCCCTTGGTGGGCAGCACGACCGTCGGGATCCCCCGGCGTCGCGCGCGGTCGATGGCGGGAATGTTGGGTCGGTCGGAGACCACGAGGGCGATCCGGACCGGCAGGTGTCCACCTACGGCGAGCTCGGCGAGGCCCTCGAGCGTCGTGCCCTCGCCCGAGACGAGTACCGCGACCGGTAGCGTTCGCGACACGCGTTCGGGAACGGTCGCGATTAGAAGAGCGTGGCGGAGGGCCGTTGCACCGCGGCGGCCCCCGGGGCGAACGCTCCGACTACAACATCACGCGGAGATTGAGCTTCTCCGTGAGCTCTTTGTAGCGGTTCCGGATCGTGACCTCGGTTACGCCGGCCACCTCGGCGACCTCGCGCTGGGTCCGACGTTCGCCGCACTGGACGCTCGAGATGTAGATCGCGGCCGCCGCGACCCCGGTCGGGCCACGACCGCTCGTGAGCTCGCGCTCGGTCGCCTCCTTGAGGATCTCGTTCGCACGGGTCTGGATCTCCCCTTTCAGCTTGAGCTCCGAGCAGAACCGCTGGATGTAGTCCTGCGGTTTCGTCGGCATCAGCTTGAGGTGCAGCTCG
>DATJVA010000059.1:0-9593 GCA_035502015.1 Thermoplasmata archaeon
CCGACCCGGACGTAGATCGAGCTCTTCGTCTTCTGGACGTCGAGCCGGATCACGCCGCGCTCGGTCGAGTCCTCGCTGACCCGCGCGTCGTCGACGATCCGCTGCATGCGCGAGTTCGGATTGTCCTTGGTCGGCAGGAAGTCGTTGAAGCTCGCCAGGTGATGGTTCACGATCGAGCGCTCTCGGAAGAACGCGTCCACGATTTCTCGCATGGATCCGGATCAGTCCCCTCCGACGGACGGGACGATGAGGCGATACGCGACCGCGTCACCGGCGGTCGCGCTCGGGCGGTGGACCCGAACGAGGCGACCGACGAGCGCTTCGCCGCGCTCACGGTACCCTTCGTACTTCGGGTCGGTCTTGAGGCCGGGGTCGGAGACCAGGATCTTCGGGAGGCGCTCGGGCGAGGCGCCGAGCCCTTCGAGGACCTTTCGGGTCTCCTCCTCGCTCAGGATCTCGTGGGGGGGAGCGAGGTGGTGGGCGACGAACGGTCGCGGGGCGGCCACCGTCTTGGCGGCGGCCGCCTTCGCGCGCGAGCGACGAGCGGTGCTGGGGGTCATGCGGTCCTCCGAGGAACGTGACGGGCCCGGGGGGACGTCCGGAACGACTCCGCGTTGAACGCGGGGACGCTCGTTCGAACCCCCGACCACCTGGTTAAAAGCCAGATGCTCTTTGTCGGGCCGCCCGGCGGGCCGGGCGACCAACCGAACTGAGCTACGGGCCCGTTTCCGCTCCGAGCGGATGGGACCCGGGAGCCGTATTTGACCCTATGCCTGACGGGATTCACTGAAGGCTCTCCAAGCTCGAAATGATCGACCAGATCGCCGTGCGTCCGTGCGTCGGAAGGTTCGGGTCGTTCGCGAGGTCGTCGAGGACGTAGACCGCGCTCGCGATGCGCATGTCGAGGGCGGCCCGCGGCTTCGACAGCGCGTCCTTCGCCGCCTGGGCTCCGCGACGCACGTTCCTCGGCACGAGCGCGTCGTCCGCGAGCTGGGTGAGGGCCTCCACGACCCGCTCGAGGCCGGGAAGGGAGGGCTCGCTCCTCGTCGCCGTCGGTTCGGGAGTACCGAGCGCGGAAGATCCGGGAGCAGCGCTGGGGCCGGTCATGGGGAGTGGGTCTCGCCCCCCTCCTTGTAGGCGGTCACGACGAGCAGCGTCTTCGTCTCGCGGATCCCGCGGACCGACGGAAGGCGGTGGAGGACGAACTCCTTCAGCTCCTCGTAGTGAGGGAAACGCGCCTTGAGGAAGATGTCGGTGTCGCCGGTCACGAGGAAGTCGTCCTCGACCTCGGTGAACTTCGCGACCTCGCTCGCGACGTTGTCCGCCTCCGCCGTCTCGACCTTGAGCGCGATGAGGGCGACGACGTGTTCGCTGCCCCAGACCTTGGTGTACGCGCTCTCGACGGCTCGGCTCACCGGCGCCTTGGGCACGACAGGTTTCTCCATGATTGCTCCTCGATTGAGATGCGACGACTCCCTCGTGAAAAGCGAATGCCCGGTCCCCGAACGAGTTACGCCACCGGGGCGGACTCGAACTCCTCTTGGAGGTCGTTGATGACCTGGTCGATCACGGCACCGGCCGAACCGCCGCGGTACTCGCGGATTCCCCCGGCCTCGCTCGAGACACGGGCGATGACGTCGACCGGCCCGCGCAGGAACTCAACGCTGCAGATGAACTCCTCCATGACGGCCGGCCCCCCACCGAGCCGGCGGCCCGAAAAAGCCCCCCTATATAGGGTTTTGGAAAAGGCCGAAACCTCGGGGCGCGGCGGCGCGGTGCGAGCCATCGGTTCGCCGGCCCACGCGGGCGTATCGTTATCTCCCCGGTTCGGTACGAGCGGGCCGGGGGTCGGTACGGTGGGTTCGACGGTCCGGATCGAGGTCCGAGTGGAGCTCAAGCCCGGCGTGATGGACGCCGAAGCGGAGAGCATCGAGAAGTCGCTCGGGCTCCTCGGGATCCCGTCGGTCCGCCATGTCACGACCGCCCGGATCTACGACCTCGAGTTCGCGGACGTTCCGGCGGCCGAAGCGCGCCGGCTGGCGGACCGCGCGGTCGAGCAGCTCCTCGCGAATCCCGTCATCCATCGGGTCACCGTCCGTCCGCTCGCGGACTAGTTCGCGCATGTCCGAGTGGGCGAGCGGGGTCACATCGCTCCCGATGCTTCGTGCGTCGGCCGTCGCTCTCGCCCGCCTCTCCGACGCCCAGGGTCTAGGGCTCGACCGGCGGGAACTGCTCCGCTTGCAGGCGTACTACCGCCGGGAGGGCCGCGACCCGACCGATGTCGAGCTCGCCGGCATCGCTCAGAGCTGGAGCGAGCATTGCAGTTACAAGAGCTCCCGACCGTTCCTGAAGAGGGCCTTCTCGAGCCTTCGGCCGAAGCCCCGTGTGCTCGGAACCGGAGACGCCGGGGTCCTTCGGTTCGAGGACGGGTACGCCTACGCGATCCGGATCGAGTCGCACAATCACCCCTCCGCCGTGGAGCCGTACGGTGGGGCCGCGACGGGGATCGGCGGGATCCTTCGGGACGTCCTCGCGGTCGGCGGGAAGCCGATCGCGCTCAGCGACCCGCTGTTCTTCGGTCCGCTCGACCGGGGACCCGAGGCGCTTCCGCCGGGAGTGAAGAGCCCCCGCTATCTCGCGGAAGGGGTCATCGCCGGGATCCGCGACTACGGGAACCGCGTCGGCGTGCCGACGGTCTCGGGTTGCGTCTACTTCGACCCCGCGTACATCGTGAACCCGCTCGTCAATGTCGGGTGCGTCGGGTTCCTTCCTCGTTCCCGGCTGACCCCGAACCGTGCCAAGGCGGTCGGCGACCGACTGGTGCTCACCGGCGGCCTCACCGGCCGGGACGGCATCGGGGGGGTCGCGTTCGCGTCGAAGGAACTGACCGACCGAAGCGAGTCGGAGTCGCGCGGAGCGGTCCAGCTCGGCAACCCGATCATGAAGGAGCCCCTCATCCACGCGTGCCTCGAGTCGTACGACCGCGGCCTCGTCCGTGGGCAGAAGGACCTCGGTGGCGGAGGGCTCGCTACCGCCTCCGGCGAGCTCGTCAACGCCGGAGGGTTCGGCTCGCGGATCGACCTCTCGCTCGTGCCGCTGCGCGAGGAGGGCCTTCTCCCGTGGGAGGTCTGGATCTCCGAGTCCCAGGAGCGCATGATCCTGGACGTGGCCCCGAAGGACGTGCCCGAACTCCTCGCGATCTTCCGCCGGCACGACGTGCCGGCGACCGACATCGGAGAGGTCGTCTCCGGTCCGTACGAGACGCTCCTGTGGAAGGGGGCGGTCGCCGCCCATCTCCGGGTCGGCTTCCGCGTCGACCCACCGGTGATCGTCCGACCGACCCATCCCCGCCGCCGCCGGCGGGGCGCTTCCCCGGACCTCTCCGACGAGAAGCCGGTCGCGCTCTTCGAGGAGCTCGTGCTCGCCCCGGATTCGACGTCGCGCGAGGACGTCCTGCGGGTCTACGACCACGAGGTGCAGGGCCGGACGGTGGTGAAGCCTCTGCACGGCCGGGTCAACTCGCCGACCCATGGCGACGCGGCGGTCGTGCAGCCCCGCCCATCGAGTCCCCGCGGCCTGGGCATCACCACCGCGACGCAACCGTGGGCCTGCTCCGAGGACCCGGAGGCCGGGGCAGTGATGGTCGTCGAGGAAGCCGCGCGCAACCTCTACGCGGTCGGCGCCCGACCCGACGCGTTCACGAACTGCCTCAACTTCGGGAACCCGGAAGACCCTCACGTTCTCGCGGACTTCGATTCGGTCACCCGGGGGCTCGCCCGCGGCGCGAAGGCGCTCGGCTTCGCCGTGCCGTCCGGCAACGTCAGCTTCTACAATGAAGGGCTGGGGGCCGAGATCC
Organism: Thermoplasmata archaeon; assembly: GCA_035502015.1. GTDB lineage: Archaea > Thermoplasmatota > Thermoplasmata > Lutacidiplasmatales > UBA184 > Lutacidiplasma. The sequence continues at coordinate 3,857 of DATJVA010000059.1, forward strand.
CTCCCACCCCGGTTCTCCTCGCCACGGGGATCGTCGACGATATCGCCCACGTTGTGACGAGCGACCTCAAGGATCCGGGAGATCTCCTCTACCTTCTCGGCCGTTCGGCTCCCGAGCTCGGAGGTTCGCTCTGGGCCCGCCGAAGGGGCCGCACGGGCCTCGCGGTTCCCCGCCCCGACCCGACGGGCCTCGCACGGTTGGGCGAGAAGCTGCTCTCCGTCGGTCGCCGCGGAATGGTCCGGGCGGCCCACGACGTCTCCGACGGAGGACTCGCCGTGACGCTCGCGGAGATGGCGTTCGGTGGGGGCGTCGGCTTTTCCGTCGACCTTTCCGAGACCGGGCTCGGAACACCGTCCGTCGCGATGGCCGCCGAAGGCGGGAGCCGGTTCGTCCTCGAGGTCCCCCCGGGGGCCAAGGGCCGGTTCGAGCGCGCGTTCTCGGGTCTCCGTTTGGCGCCGCTCGGCGTCGTGACGGAGGGGGACTCCGCTCTTCGTTGGGGAACGAGTACCCTGGCGACGATCCCACTACTCCCGATGTACGAACGCTGGCGTCATGGACTCGGACTCCCTTAGCGCCCCGACATGACCGTCACGGCCCTCGTCTCCGGAGGGAAGGATTCGATCTACGCTGCGTACCTCGCGGAATGCCAGGGCTGGCCGGTCGACGAGCTGGTCACCGTCGTCCCCCAGGACCCGGATGCCATGCTGTTCCACACGCCGAACCTCGACCTCGTCGCGCTGCAGGCGGAAGCGTGGGGAAAGACCGCCCGCCGTGTGCCGGTCCGCGGGACCGGGGAGGGCCCCGAGCTCGAAGCCCTCGAGAAGGCGATCGGAAGCGACCGGGGTCCCGTCGTCGTCGGCGCGATCCAGTCGTCCTACCAGTGGGCACGGGTGGTCCGGGTCGCCGATCGAGCGCACCGCCGGGTGTACGCCCCTCTGTGGAGGGTCCGCCCGGCACGGGTCGTCCGGGAAGAGATCGCCGCGGGGCTCGACATCCGACTCGTGCATCTCGCCGCCGAGCCATTGACCCCCGAGCTGTTGGGCCGCCGCCTCGACAAGGGACTGGTGGACGAGCTCGAGCGCCGAAGTCGGGAGGTGCGACCCGTCAACGTGGCCGGTGAGGGGGGAGAGTTCGAGACGCTCGTCGTCGACGCGCCGTTCTTCCGCGGACGCATCGAAGCGGAGTCCGTCGAGCGGGTGGTCGCTCGCTCGACGGCACAGTTGCGGATCGGAAAGGCACGGATCGTTCCGAAAGGGCGACCGACCCCCGGAGACGCCGCTCAATGACCTCCCGGGCCGTGCGAGCGACCGGGATCCCACGGTCGGTACAAGCGACGGTCGAAGCGGCCCGGGCCGCGCTCGGGGACCGACGGGCATCGGTGCGCTACGACTGGCTCCGTCGCCTCTCCGGCGCATCGACGGAGCGGGTGGCGAACGTGCTCGCCGAGCTCGAGGAGCTTCGACCGCTCGAGGAGCGGATCCGGCGCGAGCACCGCTCGGCGGGACGACCGTACTACGCGCAGTTCCGGGCGCCGTTCGAACTGTACGCCCTGGTCCGGCTCACCCGCCCCGACCACGTGATCGAGACCGGCGTGAGCAGCGGGGTCTCCTCTGCCCACTTCCTCCTCGGCGTCCGGAAGAACCGGCACGGGGTGGTCCACTCGGTCGACCTCCCCTTGCCCCAGCGGGGCGAGCGGTTCTCCGCGCGCGAGTCGCCGGTGGCGCTCCCGCCGGGCCGGTCGAGCGGCTGGGCCCTCCCGCCGGAGCTGCGGGACGGCTGGGACCTCCGGCTCGGGCCGAGCGAGCGGCTCCTCCCTCCGCTCGTCGACGAGCTTCCATCGGTCGGGGTCTTCCTCCACGACAGCGCCCACACCCCCACCCATCTCGCCTTCGAGCTCTCCACCGTCCGACCGAAGCTCCGCGCGGGAGCGGTCGTGCTCGCGGACAACACCGTCTGGACCGGTCGAGCGTTCCCGCGATTCGCCAACGAGGTCGGAGCCCGCGTCGCGCGCCGCGGACGCAGCGACCTTGTCGGACTGAGGATACCCTAGCGGACCGCGGCCGAAGCCCGCTCTTCGGGTCCCCCGGAAGTTATAGTGCCCTCGGTCCTTCGGCCGCTCGATGGCAGCGAGCCGTCCGACGCGACCGACCGTTCCGTCGTCCGAGGGACTCTCCTCGGCCGACCCGGTGGTCGAACGAACCCGACGGTGGGAGGAAGAGGTCGTCCGACCCGCGGTCGCCAAGAGCCCGGAGCGCAAGGACCGCTTCGCGACGCTCGGTGGCATCCCGGTCGAGCGCATCTACACGCCGCGGTCGCCGAAGAGCTCGTTCGAGCGGATCGGTTTCCCCGGACAGCCTCCGTTCACCCGCGGCATCCACCCGACCATGTACCGGGGTCGGCTCTGGTCGATGCGGATGTTCTCCGGCTTCGGCACTCCCGAGGACACGAACCGTCGCTTCCGCTACCTCTTGAAGCACGGAGAGTCCGGGCTTTCGATCGCGTTCGACGACCCAACGCTCTACGGGATCGACGCGGACGACCCGGAGGCGCTCGGGGAGGTCGGGAAGTGCGGTGTCAACGTGAGCTCGCTCGACGACATGCGTCGGCTCCTCTCGGGGATTCCGCTCAGCGACGTCACGACGAGCATGACCATCAACGCCCCGGCGAACATCATTTGGGGCATGTACCTGCTCGCGGGGACCGCGGGCCGGGTGCCGTTCGCGCGTCTCGGCGGCACGACCCAGAACGACATCCTGAAGGAGTACATCGCCCAGAAGGAGTTCCTCTACCCGCCGCGCCCGGCCCTCCGTCTCGTGACCGACACGATCGAGTTCGCGACCCGGTCGACCCCGCGATGGAACCCGGTGTCGATCTCGGGCTACCACATCCGCGAGGCCGGCTCGACCGCCGTGCAGGAGCTCGCGTTCACTCTCGCGGACGGTCGAACGTACGTCGCGGAGGCGCTGAAGCGCGGGCTGGACGTCGATGAGTTCGCCCCGCGTCTTTCGTTCTTCTTCAATTCGCACAACGACTTCTTCGAGGAGGTCGCGAAGTTCCGCGCCGCGCGCCGGGTCTGGGCGGACGTGATGCGCAACGAGTTCGGAGCGAAGGCGGAGCGGTCGATGTGGTTGCGGTTCCACACGCAGACCGCGGGCTGCTCGTGCACTGCTCAGCAGCCCGAGCTCAACATCGTCCGCACCACGGTGCAGGCGCTCGCCGGGGTCCTCGGCGGTACCCAGTCGCTCCACACGAACTCCTACGACGAGGCGATCCAGCTCCCGAGCGAGGACGCGGTCCGCATCGCGCTGCGCACGCAGCAGATCCTCGCCCACGAGTCCGGTCTCGCCGAGTCCGTCGACCCGTTCGCCGGAAGCTACTTCGTCGAGTGGCTCACCGATACGATGGAGGAGGAGACGCGCCGCTACTTCGACCGGATCGATGCGCTCGGAGGGGTGGTCGCCGGGATCGAGCGAGGCTTCTTCCAACGGGAGATCCAGGAAGCGTCGTTCCGGTACCAGCGGGCGGTCGAGGCCGGAGAGGAGAAGGTCGTCGGCGTGAACGCCTATACGGTGGATACGCCGGTGAAGGTCCCCCGGCTCAAGATCTCCGAGGAGGCGCGCCGGGCGCAGGCGAAACGCCTCCGGGCCTTGCGCGCGGACCGGGACGCCTCGAAGCACGCCGCCGCGCTCGACCGGCTCCGCAAGGTCGCGGCGACCGAGGAGAAGAACACGATGCCCGCGGTCCTCGAGGCCCTTCAGGCGGACGCGACGCTCGGCGAGATCGTTCACGCGTTCCAAGAGGTGTTCGGGTCGTACCGCGAACGCTCGATGTACTAGCCTCGCGGCCGTGCCACGCACCCGAAGACCGTTTGAAGTCGGGCCTCTCGGACGGGGTAACGTGACCCAGGACGAGTACCGCACGGCGCTCGACGAGCTGTTCCAGCGCCGCCGGTTCGGCATCCGCCCGGGCCTCGAGACGGTCGAGGCGTTGCTCGCCGAGCTCGACCACCCCGAGCGAAAGTTCCCAGCGGTCCACATCACCGGGAGCAAGGGCAAAGGGTCGACCGCCGTCATGACCCAGGCGATCCTTTCCGCCCACGGCGTCCGCACCGGGCTCTTCACTTCCCCCCACCTCGTGACGTACCGAGAACGGGCCCGGATCGACGGCCGCCCGATCCCCAAATCCGCGGTCGTGGAGGGGCTCAAGCGGGTCGCGGCCGCCGCCAAAGCCACCGAGGCCGCTGGTCGGACCGACCACCCGCCGACGTTCTTCGAGGTGACGACCGCCCTCGCCTTCGACTGGTTCGCCCGCGAACAGGTCGACGCGGCGGTGGTCGAGGTGGGTATCGGCGGCCGGCTCGACTCGACGAACGTCCTTGACTCCCGGGTCGGCGTCATCACGACGATCGAGCTCGAGCACACGGAGATCCTCGGGCCGGACCTTTCCTCGATCGCCCGGGAGAAGTCGGGGATCTTCCACCGAGGCATGACCGGGGTCGTGGGGGACCTCCCGGCCGAAGCCCGTACCGTGGTCGAGGCGGCGGCCACGTCGGCCGGCGTGCCGCTCTGGCACGCGGAGAAGGAGGTCCGTGTGGAGGACCGGACGCTCTCCGCCGAGGGGCAGTCGTTCACCGTCCGCGTGCCGGGCCGGTCGTTCTCCTCGTTGTCCGTTCCCCTCCTCGGACGGTTCCAGCCCACCAACGCGGGGCTCGCGGTCGCGGCCGCGCTCCGGTTCGCTCAGGCGACCGGTCGGGACCTCGAGGACGGCAAGGTCGCCGCCGGCCTCGCCCACGTCCGCTGGCCGGGCCGACTCGAACGGATGGCCAAGCGGCCCGAACTGTTCTACGACGTCGCGCACACTCCCGAAAGCGCCCGCGCGGTCACGCAGAGCCTCGCGGAGATCTCTCCGCTCGCGGACCCCGAGGAGAGCGTGATCGTCTTCGGCTGCCTTCGCGAGAAGGACGCCGGAACGATCCTCGATGCCCTCTCTCCTCTCGCTCGGACGATCGTCGTGGTCCCGATCCGTTCGGACCGGGGGGCACGTCCGGCGGACCTGAGGGTCGCCGCCGCGGGTCGGTTCCCTCGGATCGTGGAGGCGCGGTCCCCCGCCGAAGGTCTTGCCGTCGCTCGGGCCGGGACGGGCCCGGACGGTCTGACGCTCGTGGTCGGCAGCGACTACCTCGTCGGGGAACTTCTCCGGGAAGCAGACGACGTGGACGAGCCGGACCTCTCCGACCCGGGGGTCTCGAACCCCAAGGGTCCCCCCGCCGTCGAGGCGGGAGGGCGGAGGGCGGCCGGGTGACGGAGGCGAAGGCGCCGGCTCCGTTCGACTGGGAGCGCCTGCTGGACCGGCTCAGTGCTCTCTACCACACCGGGGACTGGCGACGCCCATACCTGCGGGACCACGCCGAGAACCCGTTCCAGGTCCTCATCGGAACGATCCTCTCCCAGCGGACCCGGGACGCGAATACCGATGTGGCGAGCGCGCGGCTGTTCGCCCGGTTCCCCGATGCGAGGTCCCTCGCCGCGGCGCGTCGCACGGACGTCGAGCCGCTCATCCGCGCGACCGGATTCTACCGGGTGAAGGCGCGAGTGCTCGGGGTCGTCGCCCGCGAGGTCCTCGAGCGGTTCGGAGGAACGGTCCCGAGGACGTACGACGAGCTGGTCTCCCTGCCGGGCGTCGGGCCCAAGACCGCGAACTGCGTTCTCGTGTTCGGCTATGGGATACCGGCGATCCC
>DATJVA010000060.1:0-18693 GCA_035502015.1 Thermoplasmata archaeon
CGCACCTCACCTTGATCCTAACGACCGGCGCGCTCTACGACCACGACCTCTGGTCGGATTCCCAGTCGCTGGTCGCGACCCTCAGCTTCTACGAAGCGAACAACGTGTACTGGGAGCCGTACCTCAACGGGTACGTCAACGTCCAAGCGGACGGCGCGACCGGGGACCGGGTAGAGGAGTGGCAGCTCAACGGCCCAACCGGGTATTCGCTCTCGCAGACGTTCACCGGCAACTGGGGTTCGGGCCGCGTGATTAACGGGGTCAACGGCATCGCCCTCAATCGCACGTCCGAGACCTTGAGCTTCGCCCTTGGCGCGGCGAGCGGCGCCAACACGGTGGTGGCCGCGCTGAACCAATCGGGCACCATCACGGGATTTACCTCGGTCCTCGAAGAGCGCGCAGGCATCACCCAGCTGGGTCCCGCGTCGGCCTCGGACCGACCGACGCTGGTCACCTCGGGGCCGGACCTACAGGCCTACTACGACGGGTTCTACAACGCGTCGTGGTTGGTGGAAATGACGCCGGGCCACCTGGGATACGAGACCACGAACCTGAGCGGCGCGTTCCCCTACGGTGGGAATCCACCCCAGTACGCCTGGCCCCAATGGTCCCAGGAAGGGGAGTACTACAACACTTCGTATCTCATCGCGCCGAGCAGTTACGCGTGCAACAGCCAGTTCCACAGCGCGTGCACGATCAACGGAAGCGGAGGGGTCGCGGTAGGAACCCTCTGGTGGTACTGGCAGCTCGGCCAGCCACGATTCCCGAATCCCTCCACCGCTCCGATGGACGAGAACAGTTCCCCGGGGATCACCACCGTGACCGGGGCGAACGTCACGGCCTCGTCGGTCGCGCTGAACTGGACGACCGCGGCGGGAAGCGACGTGCTTTCCTACACGCTCGAGTGGGGAACGAACCGGTCCTTCGGCCACGTGGTGGGGATCGGCGGGGCGAACACCTCCTATACGCTCGTCGGCCTCGCATCCGACACTCGCTACTACTTCGCGCTCCAGGCCTGGAACCTCCACTACGCCGGTGGAAGCGCTGGGATATCGACCGCGCTCACGAACGGACCACCGACGCCGACCGGGCTCTCGGTCCTGTCGACCACGAACAGCTCCGTCACCTGGAACTGGACCGAGCCGGCGGGCGGGTCCATCCTGAACAACACGCTCTACGTGTTCGCCGGGGGGACGTGCGTCGGGACCCCGACCGCATTCTCCACGGGGGGGCCCGCGACGCAGGAGATGGTGGGAGGGCTGGCCGCCGGGACATCGTACTCTGCCGAAGTGACCTCATGGAACGCCTTCGGACAGAGCACGGTCTCATCGTGCGTCAGCGCGACCACCCTTCCCAACCCTCTGCCCACGTACGAGGTGACGTTCGCCGAGACAGGATTGCCGGCCGAGGACGCATGGTATCTGAACATCACCGGCGGACCGGCGCTCGCCTCCGTCGGGGCCGTGACGACCGTGAACGCCACGCTCTCGAACGGCACCTATCCGTACGTCCTCACGACCAACGACCCGACATGGTCGCCGTCGTACGCCCATAACTTCACGGTGGACGGCGGGCCGCTCTCGGTGGACGTGAGCTTCGTTCCGGTCACCTACCCCGTGACGTTCACGGAATCCGGCCTACCCCTCGGCACACCCTGGACCGTGACGGTCGGGACCGGGGCGAACGTGTCGAACTCCAGCACGCACGTCGTGCGTGAAACGAACGGCACCTACCCCTACGCCCTATCGGACATCTCGGGTTGGCACCAGACGACCCTCCCCTACACCGGGTCGATCACGGTGCATGGTGCGGCGGTCGTCGAGCCCGCCCTCGTCTATCGTCCGTTCACGTACCCGGTGAGCTTCGACGAAGCGGGGTTGCCGGCCACGGACGGCTGGTACGTGAACATCACCGGCCAGCCCTCGCTGGTCGCGACGGGAGCCATGTCGTCGCTTCCCACGGAACTTGCGAACGGGACCTACACCGTCCGGATCTCGACCGACGACAAGACCTACGCCCCGTCCTTCACACCGACCTTGCAAGTGAACGGCGCCCCGGTCTCGACCCGCATCGAGTTCACGCTTGTCACCTACACGGTCACGTTCCGGCAGACGGGGCTGGCCGCCGGTACCTCGTGGAACGTCACCGTGGACGGAGTGAGCCGGTCGTCCGTGACCCCCGCGATCGTCTTCGTCGAGCCGAACGGCTCGTATCGATTCACCGTCGGCAAGGTTCCGGGGTACTCCTTCTCTCCGACGAACGGTTGGATGAACGTCTCCGGAGGGAACGCTACCGCTTCGGTGACGTTCTCCCGGAGTCCGGCCGGGTCGACGTTCCTCGGACTCTCCGTCACGGAAGGGTACCTGCTGGTGGGAGGGGTCTTAGCCGTGGGAGTGGCGCTCGGGCTGGTTTGGGGACGGTCGCGCCGTCGGCGGACCTCTACTTTCGACCCCGGGCAAGGTTCTCGCCCGGACCGCGCTCCGCCCGGGCCGGGCTAGGGTTTCGTCTCGAGCCGACACGACCCGACGGTCGTCCGTCAGTCCCTGGCCTTCGCGCCAGCAGCAGGTTCGCCCCGGGCAGCTGGTCGAACACGGCAAGAACGTCCGAGGGGAGACCGGCCTTCCGGGCGTACTTCGATTCTTCCGCAGGAACCACCCGGATCTCCGAGAAACCGGCGGAACGGGCGAGTGCCGCGAGCTCCTTCGGCTCGTAGAATCGGACCCGGGAGGCTATCGGCTCGGGAGCCGCCAGAGTGCCTCGAAGTCCGGGTGGGCTCGAGTAGACCACCAATCGCCCCTCGGGGGCGAGGGCCCGGTACATTTCGAGCAGGGCAGCCCTCGGGTCCGGGAAGAAGCCAATGGCCCCCGTGCAGACACAGCACGTGAACGCCGCATCGGGCACGGGGAGCCGGTCCGCCTCCCCCGCTTCGACCCGGAGCCGGCCGGACTCGATCGCCGTCCGGTTGGTCTCCCGTGCGACGCGGAGCATGTCCGGGCTGTGATCGATGGCGACAGCGGTGCAACCGGACTCGAGCGCCCTAGAGAGGAACGCGCCCCCACCACAGGCCACCTCCAGAAGCCGATCCCCCGGGCCCAAGCGGATCCGGTCGAGGATGCTCAGGAAGTTCGGCCAGTGGTAGGTCGGGTCTCGGTACGTGCGCGCGGCCGCCTCGCCCGTAGGGCGCCGGGCCTTGCGGTCGGTCCACCAGTCCCCTACCGCGGCCGGTGTCATCTCGCGAAGGACCGCCGGAAGCAACGTACCCCCGAACCAATCGAGCGGGCCGTCGTTGGAGCGGTCCGTGAGTTGCTTCCAGTTCCCGACCTTCAGCGTGACGAGCGACCCGTCTCGTTCGGCCGTCACCCGAAGCATCAGAGTGACCGGGGACGCCTTCTCCCAGGTCACCGGGGTCGCGATCGCGCGGAGTTCCGTACCGGCCGTCCACTTCGTGACCCGGCCGAACTCTTTCCCGTCCGCCTCCAAGCGACCCCCCGCGGTCGGTTCAAGAGCGACCCCGACCCGCCGGAGGCCGTCGATCAGTCGGGTCGTAACCTTCTCGAACGCCTCCCTCGGCGCTAGGGGAGCCGAGCACTGGACGGTGAGATAGGGGGAGGGCGGGCGCCGTCGGGGAACCATCGCCCGTCCAACTCGGAACGGTGGATAATCCTGTCGAAACAGCTCTCGGGAGTACGTGGAGTCCCCGGTGAGCGGGGCTTACGCGAGACGCCCGACCGTTCGTGGCGAACGACGATTACCCCCGAGAGGGACGACGGAACGTCCCCGTTCACCGAGCGTAGGTGAGCCAGGACTCGTATTCCGGCAGCTTCCCGTGGATGGCAGCCTCGTAGCGCTGCCGGAGCCGCTTCGTGATCGGGTAATTTCCGGTCCCGATTGGTCGGCCGTCCACCTCACGGATCGGCATGACCCCAGCGGCGGTGCCCGTGTAGAACAGTTCGTCCGAGGTGAACAGCTCCTCTCGGGTGAAGTCGGTGCGCTGGAAGGTGAGGTTCTCGTCCTTCAGGAACCGGACGACCGTGTCGCGCGTGATCCCTCGCAGGATCCCCGAGCTCGCGGGAGGGGTGCTCACGACGTCCTTGATCACTCGGAAGATGTTCTCGCCCGGGCCTTCCGCGACGACGCCGGTCCCGTTCAACAGGATCGCCTCATCGTAACCCGCGGAGGTGGCCTCCATCTTCGCGAGCGCGGAGTTCGCGTAGTTCGCCGCGCATTTCGCCTGGGGCGGGAGCGACCGGGAGTCGATCCGCGTCCAGCTCGAGACGGTCGCGCGGATCCCCTTCTCGGCGCCCGCCTCTCCCAAGTACGCGCCCCACTCGAAGTTGATCACCGCGACCTGGAGAGGGCTCTTCGTGGGGTCGAGTCCCATCTCGCCATACCCGGAGAAGGCGATCGGCCGAAGGTAGGTTGTCGGTACCCCGTTCGCCTTGACGACATCCACGCAGGCCTGAATGAGTTCGTCGCGGCCGTACGGCATCTTCATCCGGTAGACCTTCCCGCTGTTCAGGAACCGGTCGATGTGCTCGGGCAGGCGGAAGATCGCCGGGCCTTTCGGAGTGTCGTGGCAGCGGATCCCCTCGAAGACCGCGTACCCGTAATGGAGTCCGTGCGTAAGGACATGGACCCGCGCCGCATCCCAATCCACGAGGCGACCGTCCAACCAGATCTTCTTGAGCGGGCGGATTCCGACCATACGAAAAAAAGGAGACTTCCGGCCGAATTTAACTGAGCGTCAACCCGGCCTCACCTGTGCTTCATCAACTATCGTTCGGCTAGGTCGGATGCGGAAGATTATGATCGAAATCCGCTTCCACGGACGGGGAGGACAGGGCGCGGTTCTCGCCTCAGAGATGCTCGCCCAGGCCGCCTTCCTGGACGGCAAGGTCCCTCAGTGCTTCCCGTTCTTCGGCGTCGAGCGCCGGGGCGCCCCGGTCACGGCGTACGCTCGCGTCGACGATAAGCCGATGGCCGTGCGCACCTCGATCACCCAGCCCGACATCGTCGTCGTCCTCGACCCGGGCCTTCTCAAGTCGACCCCGGTCGCCGACGGTCTCCGGCCCGGAGGCCTCGTGCTCGTGAACTCGCGTCGGCCGCCGACCGAGATCGACGCGCCTCCCGGCGCACGGCGGGCGACGGTGGACGCGTCCCGGATCGCTCTCGCCCACGGGCTCGGTTCCGCGACGATGCCGGTCGTGAACACCGTGATCCTCGGGGCGCTCGCTCGGGCGAGCGGGGTCGTCTCGATCGACTCGGTCTCCGCAGCGATCGAGAAGTACGCTCCCGCGAAACCGAAGCAGAACCGCGACGCCGCGGTCGAGGGATACGGAGCGGTTCGAGTGATCGAACCGACCGGTGTTCCCACGCCGCCGAAGCCGAGAGTGCCGAAGCCGTTGCCGGGCCTCCCCGAGGGGCCGGTCGCCTCGACGCCCACGCTGGTGATCCACACGTCCTCTTGGCGCACGCTGACCCCGACGATCCACCTGGAGCACTGCACGAAGTGCAACTTCTGCTGGAAGTTCTGCCCGGACGACGCGATCGGGTTCGACGAGAAGGGGTTTCCGGTCATCAAGCTCGACTACTGCAAAGGGTGCGGCATCTGCGCGGAAGAGTGCCCTCCGAAGACGATCGAGATGATCGCGGCGGAGGACTGAGGAGGAAGACGATGGCGAAGATGGTCCTCTCGGGGAACTCGGCCCAGGCCCATGCGGCGAGGCTCGCCCGCGTCCAGGTCGTCTCGGCGTACCCGATCACTCCGCAGACATCCATCGTGGAGAAGGTCGCGGACTTTGTGGCGACCGGCGCGCTGAAGGCGGAGTACGTCCAGGTCGAATCGGAGCATAGCGCCCTCCAGGTCGTGGTGAGCGCCTCCGGACTCGGGGCTCGAACGTACACGGCGACCTCGAGCCACGGACTTCTCCTCATGCACGAGCTCGTGCACTGGGCGTCGGGCGCCCGGGACCCGATCGTGATGGGCGTCGTCAACCGTGCGGTCGGCCCGCCCTGGAACATCGGTTCGGACCACACCGACTCGATGAGCCAGCGGGACACCGGCTGGATCCAGTTCTACGCCGAGAGCAACCAGGAGGTCATGGACACCGTCCTCCAGGCGTTCCGGCTCGCGGAGCACCCGCACGTTCGCTTGCCCGTGATGGTGATGGAGGACGCGTTCTACCTTTCCCACACTCTCGAGCCGGTCGAGGTCCCCGAGCAGGAGGTCGTCGACCGGTTCCTCCCACCGCGCGAGCCGCACGCCGTGCTGGTTCCCGGGACCGCGAGCCGCCTGGGCTCGTTCACCGGGCCCGACCGCTACGTCGACTTCCGCTGGGAGGTCGCCCAGGCGATGGAGCGCGTGCCGGCAACGTTCGCGATGGTCGAGGAGGAGTACCGAAAGGCCACGGGCCGCCACCACGGCGGACCCGTGCCCCTCTACCGGACCGACGATGCGGACGCCGTCATGATCACGATGGGGACCGCCACGACGACCGCTCGGACGGTCGTGGACGAGATGCGCGCGGCCGGCAAGAAGGTCGGCCTCGCCAAGCTCCGGATGTTCCGTCCGTTCCCGAACGAGGAGGTCCGCGCGCTCGCCGCGACCGTCGACCGGCTCGGGGTCGCGGACCGGTCGTACACGTTCGGTCCGATGGGCGCCGCGGGGACCGAGGTCTGCGCGGCGGTGTACCCGTCGCCGCATCACCCGTCGATCACCGGTTTCTACGCCGGGATCGGTGGCCGCGATGTGACGCCGCATGTCGTACGTCGGATGTACGAGACGCTCCTTTCGGGACATACGCCCGAGGTCCATTGGGCGGACATCGAAGAGGAGGTGGCGGTCGATGGCTAAGCTCACCCTACCGGCCCAGGAACTGATGTTCAGCGGACACTCCGCCTGCCCCGGCTGTGGCGCGGCGCTGTCGATGCGCCTCCTGTTGAAGGGGCTCGGCCCGCGCACGGTCGTATCGGTGCCGGCGTGCTGCTGGACGGTGATCGCCACACCGTACCCGACGACCGCGCTCGGTGTCGCGATGATGGACAACCCGATCGAGGCGACGGGAGCATCGATATCGGGGATCCGGGCGGCGCTCGATGCGATGGGCCAGAAGGACGTCACCGTGGTCGGCTTCGCGGGCGACGGCGGCACCGCGGACATCGGTATCCAGGCGCTCAGCGGGATGCTGGAGCGTCGGACCAACGCGCTCTACGTCATGTACGACAACGAGGCGTACATGAACACCGGCGTCCAGCGCAGCGGCGAGACCCCTCTCGGAGCGTGGACGACCACTACTCCGGTCGAAGGGCACGAGCGCGGGAAGCTCGAGCCGAAGAAGGACATGATGGCGATCGTGCTCGCCCACCACCCGACGTACGCGGCGACCCTCAACCCGAGCTTCCCCGAGGATTTCGAGCGGAAGGTCGAGAAGGCGAAGGGGATGACCGGGCCGCGCTTCTTCCACATCTTCGCGCCGTGCTCGCCCGGTTGGCGGTTCGAGTCCCAAAAGACGATCGCCGTCGGCCGCCTCGCGACCGACACCGGCGTCTTCCCGCTCTACGAGGTCGAGGAGGGGCGCTACCATATCACGCGCAAGGTCGGCACGCTGAAGCCGGTCGAGGAGTACGTCCACGCCCAGGGGCGGTTCCGGCACCTAACGCCGGAGAACATCGCCGCGCTCAGCGAGCAGGTCAAGGGGAACTGGGAACGGCTCCTCGAACTCGAGCGCGAGTCGCTGGCGGCACCTGCACGGAAGGGGCCTGCCATCGCCGCGCCCCTCGAAAGCTCCTAAATAGGCCATCCTCCTCGGCGTCGCAGTAGCGGGGTAGGGTAGTCAGGAAAGCGGTCGGCGGTGCCGGCCGTCCTGAAATCCCGACGGGCTCATAACCCGTAGATCCATGGTTCAAATCCATGCCCCGCTATCCGCCCCGCGGAGGACGGTTCTTCCTCGATTCGAGTTGAAGCGGGATTGTACCAGGTCCTGGCGGCACGGTAGGACGTGACCGCCGGTCGGACCGTTTCGGCCGACCGGACGGGCGGGATGGGCCGGACTAGGACGAGCCGCTTCCCGCCTTTCCCTTGGTCGCACGACGCCGAGTCGTCTTCTTCGCAGGGGGAGGCGCGGCCGCTTCTCCCTCGACGGCCGGAGCCGCCTCAGCCTCGGCGGGCGCCGGTTCGGCCGCCGCGACCGCGGACGCTTCGGCAGAGGTTTCGGCCGGGGGCGGAGCCGGGGGTGGGGTCGGCTCGGGAGCGGGGGACGTCGTTTCCGGAGCGGGAGGTGGCGGGACGGGCGCCGCCGGAGGCGGCGGAGGCGGTAGGTGATGGCCCGTCGGAGGCATCGGAGCGGCGGTCGGCGAGGTCGTTGGAGCGGCGGCCGCATGATGCGGAGGAGCGGCCGCGGGGCGGGGGGTGATCGGCGTGAACTCGCCGGGCCGCCACGTGTGCGGCATGCGCAGGATCGCCGGGTCCTTCAGGAACAGGTCGGCGTGCCCGCACGACCGACAGATCCGGGTACCGAGCGAGAGCTCCCCCCGAGAGCGAAGCGAGAGCGACCCGCCTCCGAGTCCCCCCGTCTTGAGGTCGTTCGCCCAGACGAAGTCGCTCGCACCGCAGTTGCTGCAAACAGGGGCCAAACCAGTCACCCTACGAGCGGCAACAGGCGGGCCATCCGTAAAAACAATTACGGGAGCGCTCCGAGCGTGCGGGAAGGGGCGCCGCCCCACACCGGAACCTCCAAGTATTCTCCGGCTCGTTGGCCCGCCGAATGTCGGCGACGAGGTTTGCGAGCATTGTTGTCGCCATTGACGGCTCACCCAACTCCGAAGAGGCGCTCGCCGCGGCGGTCGACCTCGCTGGACGGTATGGAAGCGAGCTCACCATCGTGACCGTCGCTCCGCTCGTTCCGGTCTACATGCCGTCCGGGAACACCTACCTCGGGCCCACGATCGCCCACGTGGACACCGCCCAGTACCGCGAGCTCGTCGACGCGGCGGTAAAGCAGGCGCAGGAGGGCGGGGTAACGGCCGTGACCGGCGTCTGTCTCGAGGGCGTGGTGGTCGACGAGATACTGGCGTTCCTCGATAGCCACTCGACAGACCTGGTCGTCGTCGGTTCGCGCGGGCTTTCCGCCGCAAAGCGGCTTCTGATCGGAAGCGTCTCCTCTGCTCTCGTTACCCATGCACCTTGCCCGGTGCTGGTCGTGCGCGGCGGTCCGTCTACGACGCCCGCTGGGTGACGATCAGCCGGGTCGGCACTGGCAGCTTGTGGGACGCCTTCCGGAGCGCTTCCTTGGCCGCGTCGAGGTGCGCCTCGGTGGTGTAGATCGTGATGAGCTCAGAGCCGATCGACGCACGCACGGCGTGCCCCACCGGCTTGCCGAACGCCCCCCGCATCCCGTCGGAGATACGGTCCGCCCCCGCGCCCATCGCCATCTTGTGCTCGCGAAGGATCTGGTGAGGGTACCGCCGGACCTTGAGATGGAACTCGTTCGGCGCGAACTTCTCGAGGACGCGCACCGCGCTCACGCGGGCCGCCTCGAGCGCGATGTCGCGCACCTGGGCCGCCTCTTCGGTGCCGAGCGAGAGCATGAACGGGAACTCGGTCCGGAGGTTGCCGGTGTCGAACTGGGTGACGCGGCACGTCGGAATCCCGCCCATGTACTCCTGGCGGGTGTAGACCTGCCCTTCGACCTTGCGGTACATCCGGGCGGGTTTGCGCGTCATGGGAGCCGCCGAGAAAGGCTACCCACTAAAAGGCTTGCGGCGGGCTCGCCGGCCCGAACCGCCGCCGGCCGGCGGCTCCGCCCCCGCGCGAGGGGCGAGAAGATGGGCGCCGGACGATGCCGCCCGGATCTCCACGGCGCGGACCCCCTCGGCCCGCAGCCATTCGAGGCATCTCGAACGGGCGATGGCGGACCTCGGCAGGGCGAAGAAGCTCTGCCCGAACATCGCCTGACACGCCCACGCGCCGCGCCTTCGAAGGAAAGATACCGCCCGCTCGATCGCCGGAGTGGCGAGCCCCGCACGGTCGGTGAACCGTTCGCACTGCCGGAAGAACTCCGATGGGGTCGGGGACCTGCCAAGGCGCTCCCAGCCTTCGGAGGCCTCGAGGATGCGTCGGAGGGATTCGGGCGACCCGAGAACGGAGGGTGACGGGATCGGGCGTCCCACCACCCCGACCAGTAGCGCGGGGCCGAACGCACGGTGTTCTACGCGGCCCCACGGCGGGACCCCGGCGCGGGTCCGCACTTCGAGGCCCCCGCCGAGGATCGCAGCGACGCCGCCGAGCCCGCCGCCACCGAACAGGTCGGAGAGGTGGGCGGTTTGGACGCGGGCCGCACGCGGCCGGTGTGACAACTCCCCGACCGCGAGAGCGGTCGCGAGGGAACCGGCGGCGCTCATTCCGAAGCCTTGACCGATCGGCAGTTCGTGCCGCAGGTGAACGGAGACGGTACCGCGAAGTCCTCGGGCCATGCGACGGGCCACCTCTTCGGAGATCGGCAGCGGGGTCGTACCGTCGGCGGCCACGCGCACTCGGAGCTCGGGGCCGGGCGAGAGCGTCGCTTCGGCCACGACGCCGAGCTCGAGAACGACCCCGGCGCCGACCGACCCCCGCCCCCGCGGGTCCCGCGAACTGGTGTCGGGACGGAAAACGCCGGTGACGTGGCCCGGCGCGAACGCGCGAGCCCGTCGGACGTGAGAGACCGTCATCGACCTGGGCCCGCCGTTCGGGTCGTGCGCACTTATAAGCGGAACCGCTTTATGATTGGTGCCGCCGCCGTGGTGGGCCCGTACCAACGACCATGAGCGAACCTGAAGCCCCCGTTCCCGAGCACGACACGTTCGACCGGCTCAACTTCCTCGAGCTACGCAACACGCAGCTCGCCGAGGCGATCAAGCGTGTGGAGAGCGAGCGGCACTACATGGAGGCGGAGATCCTCCGGCTTCAGCGGGAGGTCAAGCGCCTCAAGACGGAGCTCGACCGGCTCCGCTATCCTCCGCTCATCGTCGGGAGCGTCCGAGACGTCCTCACGGACGGTCGGGTGATCGTGAAGTCGTCGACCGGTCCCGATTTCGTCGTGAACGCCGCCGAGACGGTCGAGCACGGCAAGATCACGGTCGGAAGCCGCGTGGCGCTCAACAAGCAGACCCTCGCAGTGATGGGCATCCTCCCCGCCTCGCTGGACCCGTTGGTCACGGCGAGCGAGATCGTTGACAAGCCGACGGTGGCCTACCAGGACATCGGTGGCTTGGCCGACCAGATCCGGGAGATCCGCGAGGCGGTCGAGTTCCCGCTCCTTCGGTCCGAGCTGTACAAGAAGGTCGGTGTCGACCCTCCGAAGGGCGTACTGCTGATCGGGTCCCCCGGCACCGGAAAGACCCTGATCGCCAAGGCGGTCGCGCACCACACGAACGCGACGTTCGTCCGACTGGTCGGTTCCGAGCTCGTCCAGAAGTACATCGGTGAGGGGGCGCGCCTCGTCCGGGAGCTCTTCCAGCTCGCCCGGGAGAAGGCCCCGACGATCATCTTCATCGACGAGGTCGATTCGATCGGCGCGAAGCGCCTCGAGGTCGCGACCAGCGGGGACCGCGAGGTCCAGCGCACCCTGATGCAGCTGCTCGCGGAGATGGACGGCTTCGAGCCGCTCGCGAACGTCAAGATCATCGCGGCGACCAACCGCCCCGACATCCTCGACGACGCGCTGCTCCGGCCGGGACGGTTCGACCGGATCATAGAGATCCCCGTTCCGACCTATACCGGCCGGTCGGAGATCTTCAAGATCCACACCCGCGGAATGGCGCTCCACGAGCCGATCGACTTCGAGGCGCTCGCGAACCGTTGCGAGGGCGCGACCGGAGCGGACATCCGCGCGATCTGCACCGAGGCCGGCATGTGGGCCATCCGCGAGGAACGCGACAGCGTGACGACGGCCGACTTCGACCGCGCGATCGAGAAGGTCGTCGGCGAGGAAGAGCTCCGCAAGGAGTCCGTCACGATGTTCGCGTGAGGACCGGTCCAGAACCTCTTGGACGGGCGGACCGTCTCAATCCGAGACGGTGAACCGGCCGATCAGGCGAGGCCCGGCGGGGACCGAAAGGTCGACGAGGTAGGCGGGAGCGCCGACAAGCCGGGCGACCGACCGGTCCGGAGTGACCCGGACGCTCTGCGAGCCGAGCTCGCCGATCTCGGCCGGTACCACCTGAAGTCCGTGGGTGAGGTGGACCGCGGCGCCCACTCCGGCGTCTCCCCGGTAGTACCGGCACTTCTCAAAGGAGCGTCCAGTGACGGCCGTCCCCTCGAGGAGCGAGCCCTCGGGCGCGAGGACCTGGCCACGGGCGAGCTCGTCGACGTCCACGCCCTTGAGCGCGATCCCGACCCGCTCGCCACACTCGGCCTCCTTTCGGTCGATGTCGTGGACCTGGATCGAACGGATGTCGAGGACCTTCGGGGTCGGCCAGAGCCGGAGCCGGTCGTGGGCGTGCAGCGTGCCCCGTCGCACCACGCCGAGGATGACCGTTCCCACCCCTTTGACAGGGAAGTAGTGGTCGATCGGGACCATCACGGGACCCTCGACGACCGGTGCCTTCCACCCCTCGATCAGGTCACGGACGTGCGGGAGGTCGAGCGGGACCTTCGGCGCGGATTCGAGCCGGCCCCCTTTCAGCGCCCGGCCGAGCTCCGTCTCCCCGACCGCGGGGCCGATGACGACCGTGGTCGGGACCTCGCTCATTTCGACCGTCGCGATGGTCTCCGCGACCGGTCGGGTCAGCTCGGTGACCACGAGCAGGCAGTGGTCGGCCATCCCGAGCGCGGTGAGGAGGGGGGCGAACTTCTCGGGGAACTGGGTCGGCTCGACCAGGGTGGTGGCGTGGCCCTCGGTGACCGAATTGAACATCGTCACGTCCGACTCGGTGCCGCGCTTCCCGAGCTCCTTCGCGATGTTCGGCGCTCCGACCACGGCGACGGAGACCCCGGTCGTCATGACGCCCTCGCCACCGTCTTCGGCGCGGTGGTCGTCACGACGATGGAGCCGTCCTTCGCATCGACCCGGACCTCGCTGCCGTCGCGGACCTCCCCGGCCAGGAGCTTCGCGGTCAGCGGGTCGACGACGAGCCGCTGGATCGTCCGCTTGAGCGGTCGCGCTCCGAACGCGGGATCGAACCCGGCCTGGGCGAGGACGGAACGGGCCGCGGGGGTCGCCGCGAGGCGGATGCGGCGGTCCTCGAGCCGCGCCGAGACCTGGGCGAGCTGAAGGTCGACGATCTGCTCGATCTCGGGCTCCGTGAGGGCGTGGAAGATCACCACCTCGTCGAGGCGGTTCAGGAACTCCGGACGGAACTGGGCTCGCAGCGCCGGCTCGAGCAGCTTGCGGCGCTCCTCGTCCGTGCGCGCGTCGGCGATCAGGTCCGAGCCGAGGTTGCTCGTCAGGATCACGAGGGTGTTGCGGAAATCGACGGTCCGGCCTTGGCCGTCCGTGAGCCTTCCGTCGTCCATCAGCTGCAGCAGCACGTTCACGACGTCCGCGTGGGCCTTCTCCACCTCGTCGAACAGGATCACCGTGTACGGCCGCGAACGAACGGCCTCCGTGAGCTGCCCTCCCTCTTCGTAGCCCACGTACCCCGGAGGCGCACCGATCAGCCGCGCCACGGTGTGCTTCTCCATGTACTCGCTCATGTCGATCCGCACGAGCGCCTTTTCTGAGTGGAAGAGGAATTCGGCGAGCGCCTTCGCGAGCTCGGTCTTCCCGACCCCCGTCGGGCCGATGAACAGGAACGTCCCCATCGGCCGGTTGGGGTCGCCGAGCCCCGAGCGCGACCGGCGAACGGCCTTCGAGACCGCGGCGACCGCCTCGTCCTGGCCGACGACGCGTTGCCTCAGCGTCTCCTCCATCGTCAGAAGCCGCTTCATCTCCCCCTGCAAGAGACGCGTGACCGGCACTCCGCTCCATTTGGAGACCACCAACGCGACGTCGTCCTCGGTGACCTCTTCCCGGAGCATCGAGCCGGACGGTCCCGCTTCCACCTCCTTCGAGAGAGTGTCGATCTGCTTCTGGAGCTCGGGGACCGAGCCGTAGCGGAGACGGGCGGCGGCCTCCAGGTCGCCCGAGCGCTCCGCCTGCTCTTCCTGCGCCTTCGCCTCGTCGAGCTTGGCCCGCAGCCCGCGCAGCTTCTCGACGTGCTCCTTCTCGCGCTGCCAGCGGGAGAGCAGGCCCTTCTCCTTCTCCTTGAGGTTCGATAGCTCCTTGTCGAGGGACCTCAGGCGTTCCTTGCTCGCCGGGTCCTTCTCTCGGGCGAGCGCGGTCCGCTCGATCTCGAGCTGGCGGATGCGACGTGACAACTGGTCGAGCTCGCTCGGACGGGAATCCAGGGCGAGGCGAACCATCGACGCGGCCTCATCGATCGCGTCGATCGCCTTATCCGGGAGGTGGCGGTCCGGGATGTATCGCGCGGAGAGGGTCGCGGCCGCGACCAGCGCGGAGTCGTGGATCTTCACACCGTGATGGAGCTCGTAGCGCTCCCGCAGGCCCCGCAGGATCGATACGGTGTCCTCCACTGTCGGCTCCGAGACCGGGACCGGCTGGAACCGTCGCTCGAGCGCGGCGTCCTTCTCGATGTACCGACGGTACTCCTGGGTCGTCGTCGCGCCGATGCAGTGGAGGGTTCCCCGAGCGAGGGCCGGCTTGAGAAGGTTCGAGGCGTCGAGCGCCCCTCCCTCCGTCGCCCCCGCGTGGACGAGCGTGTGGAGCTCGTCGATGAAGAGGACCACCTGCCCGTCGGACCGTTCCACCTCCTTGAGGACCGCCTTGATCCGCTCCTCGAACTCCCCGCGGAACTTGGCCCCCGCGAGAACGGCTCCGAGGTCGAGGGCAACCAGCCGACGGTCTCGGAGCGACTCGGGCACGTCCTTCGTCGCGATCCGTTGGGCCAGGCCCTCGACCACCGCCGTCTTCCCGACCCCCGGCTCCCCGATGAGGACCGGATTGTTCTTCGTGCGTCGGGACAGGATCTGGATCAGCCGTCGTATCTCGTCGTCCCGTCCGATCACCGGATCGAGCTTCCGTTCGCGCGCGAGCGCGGTCAGGTCCTTCCCGTACTTCTCGAGGGCTCGGTACTGGGCTTCCTCCGTGCGGCTCTCGACGGGATGGTCCGGTCCGCGCATCTCTTGGAGGGCGGTCTCGACGGCGGCGCGTCGGACCCCGAACTCCTCCAGGATCTCGCGCGCGGGGGACGGAACGGAGAGGACCCCGAGGAGCAGCTCGTCCGCCGCCGTGTAGCGGTCCTTGCGCTTCTCGGCCTCGGCCTCGGCGGCGTCGATCACCTTCGATAGGTCGCGTGAGAGGTACTGGTCGGACGGCGCGACCCGGTCGGCGGTCGGGAGCCCCTTCAGCCGCTCCTCGAGGCGCGAGCGCAACCGGTCGACGGGGACCTTGAGACCGCTGAGAATGCCCGTCGCCGTGCTGTCGGGGGAGGCGAGCAGCGCCGAGAGGAGGTGCTCGGGTTCGACCGCCGGGTGGCGAAGCTCGGCCGCGCGCTGGAACGCCTTCTCGAGCGCCTCCCTCGCGGCGTCGGTCAGCCGTTCGAGATGCATGGGCACCCTGCCATCCGGGCGAGGCGATTTAAGCGATTCACTCGTCCGTCGTCCCGTGGCCGAACTCGGGGTCCGCCTCGCCGGGGTGAGCCTGAGGAACCCGTTCCTGCTCGCGTCGGGCGTGTGGGGGGAGAGCGGAGAGTCGCTTGCCGGAGCATGGCGGGCCGGGGCCGGCGGCGTCATCACCAAGTCGATCGGCTCGGACGTCCGTCCCGGCTACCCGAACCCGACGATCGAGGCGTACGAGCGGTGGGGCCTGCTCAATGCGATGGGCCTTCCGAATCCGGGGATCGACGAGTATCCGCGCGAGATCGAGATCGCCCGGAAGGCCGGCGCGACTGTCATCGGTTCGATCTTCGGTGGGGACGCGGAGGATTTCGCCCGTCTCGCCGTCCGGATGGCCGCGACGGGGGTGGTCGCCCTCGAGCTCAACCTTAGTTGCCCCCACGCCGAGGGGTTCGGTACCGAGGTCGGAAGCACCCCGGAGAACGTCGAGAAGGTCGTGCGGGCGGTGACCCGGGCGGTGTCGATCCCGGTGATCGCGAAGATCACACCGAACACCTCGGACGCCGCCGGCCTTGCGCTCGCCGCGGAGCGGGGCGGAGCCTCAGCGGTGAGCGCGATCAACACGCTTCGCGCCCTCGCGATCGATGTCCAGCTCCGCCGGCCGGTCCTGGCGCACGGGCTCGGTGGCTTGAGCGGTCCGGCGATCAAACCGGTCGGACTCGCCTGCGTGTGGCAGATCTTCGAGAAGGTCTCCGTCCCGGTCATCGGCGTCGGAGGGATCGCCACGGCCCAGGACGCGCTCGAGTACGTGATGGCGGGAGCGCGGGCCGTCGAGGTCGGCACGCAGGTCACGTTCGACGGGATCGGAGTGTTCGGGCGGATGGCGAACGACCTGACCCGCCTCCTGGACGGCCTCGGGTTCGCCCGACTGGAAGACGCCGTCGGCGTGGCGCATCGGGCCGCTCGAGCGCCGCCGGCATAGACCCGCCCGCTCGGGCTGCCGACCGAGCGGCTATATCGGCGCCTCGCTAGGCGGACATCGTGCGGGCCGTGGTTTCGCTGACGGAGCGGGTCGAGGAGACCCCGTCCACGGTGACCCTCCGCTTCCCGTACGCGCCCCCCGCCGACCCGGGGCAGTTCGTCATGATATGGCTCCCCGGGGACGACGAGCTACCGATGTCCCTCTCGTACACCGACGGGGTCTCGAAGGGGGTCACCATCAAGGCGATGGGGAACACCAGCCGGCGGGTCCAGTCGATCCGAACCGGGGACCGTGTCGGGATCCGCGGACCCTACGGCAACCGGTTCGACCTTTCGCCGAAGCGCGTCCTCGTCGTGAGCGGCGGGTCGGGGGCCGCGGTGCTCGCACCGGCCGCCGAACGCGCGCGGGCAACGGGTCGGTCGGTCACGGTGGCGCTCGGGGCTACGCGGGCGCCAGAACTGCTGTTCAAGGAGCGTTTCCTCCGGATGGGCGCTAGCGTCGAGGTCGCCACGGACGACGGGTCGGAAGGTACGAAGGGGTTCGTGACCGCGGTCGCCGAACGGCTCCTTTCGACCGAGCCGTTCGACGCGGTGTGGACGTGCGGCCCCGAGGTGATGATGAAGAAGGTGATCGCCGCGGCCGCGCCCCGGAAGGTCCCCGTCTTCTGCTCGCTCGAGCGGCACATGAAATGCGCCCTCGGGATGTGCGACGCCTGCGCCATCGGCCCGTTCCACGTCTGCGTGGACGGCCCGGTCTTCCCGGCCGAGAAGCTCGCCGGGGTGAACGAGTTCGGGGCGTTCCATCGGGACTCCTCCGGTCGGCGGGTCCCGCTCTGACGGGCGCCCCAGGGCGCCCGGACGTTCGTCAGCTGCCGGCGTCCGAAAAACCGCCATAGACTTTATGCGAGGAGCCCGCTACACGGGCGGGTCGGAGGTTCTGTGAAGGTATTGGTCGTGAGCGGCGGAGTTATCTCCGGACTCGGGAAGGGCATCACCACCTCGTCGTTGGCCCGTCTCCTCAAGGCCCGCGGGATCGCCGTCACGATCGTCAAGATCGACCCCTACCTCAACGTCGACGCGGGCACGATGAACCCGTACCAGCACGGCGAGGTGTTCGTGCTGGACGACGGCACCGAGGCCGACCTCGACCTCGGGAACTACGAACGGTTCCTCGGCCAGAACCTGGTCGGGACGCACAATCTGACGACGGGCAAGATCTACCGTGCCGTCATCGAGAAGGAGCGCCGCGGCGACTACCTCGGCAACACCGTCCAGATCATCCCCCACGTGACCGGCGAGATCAAGCGAACGATCCGCGAGGTCTCCCAGGCCGCGGGGGCCGAGGTCGTCCTGGTGGAGGTCGGAGGGACGGTCGGAGACATCGAGTCGATGCCGTTCCTCGAGGCGCTGCGAGAGCTTTCCTACGAGCTCGGCGAGGGACATATGGCGTTCGTCCACACCACCCTCGTGCCGGTCGTCGGTCCGGTCGGCGAGCCGAAGACCAAGCCGACGCAGCACTCGGTGCGGGAGCTGCGGGCGATCGGGATCCGGCCGAACATCATCATCGCTCGCGGCCCGCTGCCCCTCTCGCCGGACATCAAGGCGAAGATCTCCCTCTTCTGTGACGTCCCTCCCGAGGCGGTGATCTCGGTCCCGGACCAGCCGGTGATTTACGAGGTCCCGCTCGTCCTCGAAGCTCAGGGGGTCGGCGCGATCATCTCGCGGACCCTCGGACTTCCCGAGCGGCCGCCCGACTACGGCGCGTGGAAGGAGTTCCTCGCGACGTACCGCCGGTGCGCCGGGTCGGTCGACGTCGCCGTCGTGGGCAAGTACACTGAGCTCCGGGACGCCTACCTATCGCATTCGGAGGCGTTCCACCACGTCCAGGGGTCGCTCGGGGTCGAGGTTCGTCTCCAGTGGTACGACTCCGAGGATATCCCGAAGAACCCGTCGCTCCTCGCCCGCCTCCAGCGGTCGGACGCGATCATCGTTCCCGGCGGATTCGGCTCCCGCGGGGCCGAGGGGAAGATCCGCGCCGTTGAGGTCGCCCGGACCGGCGGGATCCCGTATCTCGGGGTCTGCTTCGGCTTTCAGTTGGCGGCCGTCGAGAACGCCCGCAA
>DATJVA010000061.1:0-3463 GCA_035502015.1 Thermoplasmata archaeon
GCCCACGGCGAGCGCCGCGAGCGGGCCGATGTTCTGGGCCCTCGAAGCCGTTCCGAGGATAGTGCTGACGAGTCCCACGGTCAGGATGACTTCGATCGCGAACGCCTGGCCGTCGTTGATCCCCGGTCCCGGAAGGGTCGCCCCGAGATGCCCGACGTTGCCGAACAGCCAGGAAAGGAAGAGGCAGGCGAAGAAGGCGCCGAGCAACTGCGCGACGATGTACCCTGGAACTCGTCTCCAGGGGAAGTCGCCGCGCGCGGCGAAAGCGATGCTCACGGCGGGATTCAGGTGGGCCCCCGAAGTGGCGCCCATGAACAGGATCACCGCCATCACCATCAGCCCCGGCGCAGCGACCAGCGCGGCGAGGCTCATCGTACCACCGGTCACGGCGTTCACCGTGGGGCCGCCGGCGGCGACGAGGACGAGGAGGAACGTTCCGAACGCTTCGGCGAAGAGACGGCGACCTTCGAGAGAAGGGTCGCGGAACTCCCGCTGGACCACCTCGAGAGGGCGAGTGCCGAACGATCCGCCCACAAACTCGGGTCCCGGGCGAACGTGACCTGAACTCACACCGCACCTCGTCCCGCCGACTCACGTCCGATTCTCGCAAAGGTCAGCATTCCGAATCTCGTCCCCTGCCCGGCCGGTCGGTCGGGCGCTAGCGCGTTGAGGAACCCCGGGGTCAAGTACGTATCGCGGCGTCGTTCGGCGAGCTTCGGACTCTCGGCGCGCGACGTGCACCCCGCGGCACCACGAACAGGTTCGGAACCGGACTCCGGAGATGCTCATCGGAGGTGAGCATCGCTTATTCGGTCGAACCGGTTGGTTCGCATCAGTGACCGACCCATCACCACCCCTCGCCACCGCGGAGGAGCCGAACGCGGTCGTCTACGCCCGCGACCTCCGTCACTCGTACGACCAGCGGCGGTTCGCCCTCGATGGTGTGAGTTTCTCCGTACGGAAGGGCGAGGTGTTCGGCCTTCTCGGCAGGAACGGAGCGGGGAAATCGACCCTGATCAAGGCGATGACCACCCTGATCCATCCGACCTCGGGGACGCTCCGGGTACTCGGCTACGACCCGGCCCACGAGGGCCAGAAGATCCGGCGGCGGATCGGCGTGGTCCAGCAGATGGAGTCGTTCGACTTCACCACTGTCGAGCGGAACCTCGACGTGTATGGGGTGCTGTGGGGGGTCCCGAAGGCCGAGCGGGTCCGTCGTCGCGAGCAGCTCCTCGCGAAGTACGGCATCACGGAGATCCGTAAGCGTCGCGCATTCGACATCTCGGGCGGGCAGAAGCGTCGCGTGCAGGTCGCCCGGGAGTTCATGCATGACATGGACGTTCTCTTCCTCGACGAACCGACGGTCGGACTCGACGTCATCATGCGTCGGACGCTCTTGGACTCGGTCCGGGAGGAGGTCCGACGCGGCCTCACGGTCGTCTTCACGACGCACAACCTCGAGGAGGCGGACTACCTCTGCGACCGCGCCGCGGTGATCGACGAGGGAAAGATCCTAGTCCTCGACTCGATCGAGAACCTGAAACGGCTGTACGGTGGGAAGAAGACGATCGACCTCACGATTGGGAACGGCGACCCCGACCGGTTCTTCGCCACCCTCCGCGAACGCCTGGGACCCCAGGCGACCGTGAACGTGAGCGGTCACGCCGCCGTCATCCTCACGGACGACCCGAAGGATGCCCTTTCGAAGATCGCCGAACTTTCCCAATCCCAGGGCGTCCAGCTCGAATGGTTGAACGTCCGGCAGAACACGCTCGAGGACGTATTCCTGCGATCCGTCGGACATCACGGGGGCGGTGCCAACGGCGTTACCTAACCTGGTCCGGCTGATCTACCGGAACATCGTGGTCAACGTCGACCCCGGGAGCCTGATCATCCTGATCGGCCTACCGGGGCTCTACCTTGTCTTCTTCGGCTTCGGGTTCCAGTCCGTGGCCTCGGGAACGGGCTCCGGCCAGAGCTACCTCACGTACCTGACCCCGGGGATCATGGCGTTCCAGGTCGTGATGGCGGGAACGGTGGGGGGCAGCATGCTCTGGGCGGACCGTCGCTGGGGGATGCTCTCCCAGCTCCTCATGGGCCCGTTCACCCGGCTTGAGTACCTGCTTGGGATCATGCTCACTTCGGTGCTGTTCGGGCTCGGCGGCGCGGCGGTGATGCTTGCGGTCGCCTGGGCGCTCATTGGCGCGGTCCCCACCCAGCTCCTAACCCTCGGGATCATCTTCGGGTCGATCACGGTCGGCTCGGTGTTCTTCGGAGCGTTGATGCTCTACCTCGCCGCGCTCGTGAAATCGAACACGGCCTACAACAGCATCCAGATCCTGCTGATCTTTGTCGTCAACTTCGCGAGCACGGTCTTCTACCCGCTCTCGAGCCGCCTTCCAATCGTCCTCCAGGTCCTCTTCGAGGTCAACCCGCTCACCTACGTCTCGGACGCGGTCCGGGGTGCGTACTCGAGCACTCTCACGTCCACGGACGGCGTCCAGATGCTCGTCCTCACCGTCGAAATGGTGGTCGTCCTGCTTCTCGCGACCCGCGCGTACATGCGCTCAGATGTATCGTACGAGTAGCAACCATTGACTCTCCCGCATGGGCAACGGAGCTGTTCGACGGCAGTGGTCCCGACCCTGGGACTGAGGGGTCTCGGGTTATTCGTCGTGCCGAGGGCGGGAATAGGGATTTATACGTATTGACGACCCTGTACAGGGACGGGACTCGAAAGTACCGGCCAGGTAACTCGATGAGCTCACGAACATCGCAGAGAACCGTCTATCTGGGTACCGCCGTAGTCGTCGCGTCGTTGGTAGGAGGCTTTGCTCTAGCTGAAATGTCGATTGGCTCCACTAACACTAGCTATCAGGGATCGCAGACCACTACCGTATCGCAAGTTCCGGGGCTGACCTGGGTCAACACGAGCCTCACGGAACTCACCACCACCGAGGTCGCCGGCCTGACCACCGGGTGCACGGTGGCGGGTGCCTGCGATATCACCGACACTGGCGTCGAGAACAGCTTCAGTGTCTGTGCTGGTGCGGTTTCTCCTCTGACGTGCAGCGCGAGCGATTTCGTTGAGAACGTGACGTTGTCGGCTGGCTCGGTGGCGTTTCCTGTGAACACCGTCGCTCTGACAACCTACGTCACCGGCCCGGTTCTGGGGACGCTTGTCGGGCCCACTCTCTATTTCACGGAGCTGAATTCCTTCCCCACCACGGCTCAGACGATAGTGCTTTACTTCGATATCGGGAACACGACGTCGGGGCCCGGTGTCGTGACATCCGTCAGCGTCATTGCCACAACGTAGCGCCTTCGGACCACCCGGCGCGTTTCCGGTCCCCGCGAATCCGGAACAGGGGCATGTCGGGGGACCGTTCTCAGGGTCCCTGAGGAGATGAAGGACCACGCGTTGCCTACACGACATGGAGGAGGCGGGATTGATCACTAG
Source organism: Thermoplasmata archaeon (assembly GCA_035502015.1). GTDB lineage: Archaea > Thermoplasmatota > Thermoplasmata > Lutacidiplasmatales > UBA184 > Lutacidiplasma. The sequence continues at coordinate 3,461 of DATJVA010000061.1, forward strand.
CTC
>DATJVA010000062.1:0-10590 GCA_035502015.1 Thermoplasmata archaeon
ACTCGCGGCGCTCGGCTTTCTCCGGTACTTCGAGACCCGCGGGCTCCTCCCCCAGGGCTCACGGTGACGCCCTCCCGTCCGTCCGACCGGGGGGTCGCGGCGGTCCTTCTGATCATCGGACGGATCGTCTACGCCTTCAACTGGTACAACGTGGGAGCGGTGCTTCCGCTGCTCAGCAAGGGGCTCGACGCGAACACGGCCGAGCTCGGGGTCGTCCTCGGGGCGTTCCTGGTGGGCGCCGGTGTCTTCCAAGTCCCCGCTGGCCTCATCGCCATGCGCTGGGGCTACCGTACCACTTCGATATTCGCGCTCGCGCTGATGGGGTCGTTCAGCCTGGCTTCGGCGTTCTCCCCCGACTGGGTCGTGCTGGCCGTCCTCCGGTTCGGCGCCGGCGCGGGAGCGGCGTTCTTCTTCGCTCCGGCGCTCGGACTGGTCTCCTCGTACTATCCTGTGGGTTCCCGAGGGCCGGTGATCGGCCTCTACAACTCGGGCTTTGCGGTCGGGGCCGCCGCGGGTCTGTTCATCGGTGCTCTCGTCGGGGCAGCCGAAGGATGGGTCTGGGCGCTCGCCGACGGTGGCATCGCCCTCCTCGTGATGGCTATCGGCGCGGTCGTGACGTTGCCCCCCCTCCCTCGACCCGATGTTCCCCCCACCTGGAAGGCCACGTGGCGGGTCGGACGACCCATCCTGCTCTCCCGGAACCTCTGGTCGCTCGCGCTCGGGCTGAGCGGCATGTGGGCGTCGTTCTATATCGTCGCGCAGTACTTCGTCCAGTTCGCCCACACGGTCCACCCCGGCTGGCCCGTCGCGCTCGCGGCGGGGATACCCACCGTGATGATCGTTGCGGAGGTGTTCGGTGGCCCCATCGGCGGTTGGTTCGCGGAACGGAAGGCCGACATGCGGAGGATCCTCCTCCTCTGGGGCATCGCGTCTTCGGTGGGGGTCGCGCTGATCGCGTTCGTCCCGTTGGAGGCGCTGTGGCCGCTCTTCGTGTTCCTCGGCTTCGCGGACGGTGTTCTGTTCGCGGTCCTCTATCTGGTCCCGACGTACCTTCCCGAGGGACGGGGCGAGAACACCGCGCTCGCGATCGGGTTTCTCAATTCGGTCCAGCTGTTCTTCGGCAGTTTCTTCGCGATCGTGTTCGGGGTCCTGGTGGGAGTGCTCGGGTACGACGTGGGTTGGGTGTTCGCGGGGATCGTTCTGGTGGGTTTCCTGCCGTTCCTAGCCTTCTTGCGAGTTCCGCGTTCCGGCTGGGTGCCGACGCCGCCGGAACCTTCGGCGCGGTGAACCGGTCTCGAGCGCCTCTACAACCGTCACAAGGTTGGTCGGCCGCCCTTCCACGGGGTATCCCGCGGTGAGCACCATCGGTCCGGTCGGGACGAGCCCCGCGACATCGACCAGTTCGAGCGACCGCTGGCGCAGGGACTGTAGGTCGCTGTGCGCCGCCGCCGGGAACGACCGCACCGCCCGGACCAACGCGAGATGCCGACGGACCGACTCCGAGCTCGAAAGAGCGAGCACCGGGCAGGTCGGTCGGAGCGCTGCGATGAGCCGAGCCGTCCGACCGGAGTGGGTGGGGGTGACGATCGCTCGAGCGTGCACGTTCTCGGCAAGGTCCACGGCGGCCCGCGCGACCGACAGTTCGGCCGACCCAGAGCCGGGGGAACGCACCAGTCCCCTCACGGGGGAAGGGTCGAAGCGTGCCTCGGTCGCCCTCGCGATGCGGTCCAGCCACTGAACGGCTTCGAACGGGTACTGCCCGACGGCGCTCTCCTCGCTGAGCATGACCGCGTCGGCCCCATCGAGGACCGCATTCGCTACGTCGGTCGCCTCGGCGCGCGTCGGCCTCGGTGACGTGAGCATGCTTCGTAGCATCTGGGTCGCCACGATGGAGAAACGGCCGTCGGCGTTCGCCTTGCGGACCAGCATCTTCTGTTCGAGGGCGAGGCGTTCGAGCGGAACTTCGATGCCGAGGTCTCCTCGGGCGACCATGATCCCGTCCGCGACCCGCAGGATCCTCTCGATGTTGCCGAGCGCCTCGGCCCGCTCGATCTTTGCGATGATACCGACCGTCGGGCCCCCGGCGTGGGTGTCGAGCCATCGGCGTGCGGCCAGCACATCGGCCTCGTCTCGCACGAACGAAAGCGCGAGGAAGTCGAACCCCTCCTGAAGGGCGAGGGCGGCGTCGTGCTGGTCCCGGGGGCCGAAGGCGGCCGTTCGCAAGCGCGCGCGTGGGAGGAATATCCCGGCATGCGAGGAGACGATGCCCCCGCTCACCACACGGGTCTCAATGGCGGTCGGGCTGGCGCTCTCGACGCGCAGCTGGACATCCCCGTCTCCGAGCAGCACCGGGTCGCCCCGTCGGGCCGCCCGTTCGAACGAGGGGATCTCCACGTACGTTCGGTAACCGCTTCCCAGCGTCGGGTCCTGGTCGAGGGTCCAGTGGTCGCCGCGCGACAAGCGCACCGCGCCTCCCGCGATCTCTCCGATCCGCAATTTGGGCCCCTGGACATCGACCACCAGGGCCACCTCCCGTCGTGCGCGCCGAGCGACCTCGTGTAGGCGCCGGAGCGTGGCCCGATGCTCCTCGTCGGAGCCGTGGGAGACGTTGACCCGGAACGCGTCGGTCCCGGATTCGAGGAGCCTCAGGAGCCGGTCCGCGCGGTCCGTCGCCGGGCCCACAGTGGCGAGAATCTTGGTCCGGCGCATCGACCACCGATACGGCTCCCCCCGTAAAACCACCCGGAGCGAACGGGCCGTGCGCCAACTATTCTTTTGTAGAGGACCACGGTGGTTCCGGCAGCCCCGTGGTGTAGTGGCCAAGCATGCTGGCCTTTGGAGCCGGCGACAGCGGTTCGAATCCGCTCGGGGCTATCCACCAGCGGGTTCGAGATCTCTCAAGGAGAGCGACAACTCCCCGTCTTTAGGGAGGACCAGGATACAGGAGGTCTATCTCATCGAGGCTCGACGTCGGGCACTCGTTCCACCAGCCGGTCCTGCTCATCGTCGACGGAGCCGGCACGGCTCAACTTGCCTCAGCGGGCGAGCCCGCTAGGGCTTCGACGGCGGCGTTTGGGGCGGAGCGGCTCCCGTCGACTTCCCGGCGTCCCCGACTCCGACGAACGGAGACATCATCGGCATCATTTGGCCGAACGGGTGGCCAGTGACTCCTGCCACGAGACGGTCGATGCCCATCAAGAGCAAGGCGAGCGCAAGGAAGAATATCAGCAACCACAACGCCAGGAGGGGTTCGACCAGGACGACGAGGGCGAGGGCGATAGAGAACACGCCGACGATCACGGCGAAAGCCCGATACCATGTCGGAAGTTTCATCGAGGATGCGGCCATTTTTGCCTCGGCATCGGATCGCGGACTGCGTTCTTAACCCCGTCGGAGAAAGGGTCTGCGCGAGCGAACGAACATTCCTCCGTATCGGCTCCGCTCGTTCGAGACGAACTGGGAAGAGCTCGGGCCGATCACCGAGCGAACTGCCCTGAGCGGACGGAGAGCTCTGGGTCGCCCAACAGAAAGGTCTTAGACAGGCGTACGTCGATGCTGTACGAGCAGGACGACCCGTTATCGGATTCCCTGCTCTCGGCGAACCCAAGGGGAACGGTCTGTTCGGATCATGTCGGCGTCGCGCGACCCCCCTAAGCTCCGCGTCGAGGAGGGCACGAGGGCCGCGCGCCGAGCTCGCGGCAAAGAGATTCGGGCCCGGGTGCCAAGGTCGAGTCACGCCGCCTGGAAGCCGCCCGCGCACCGGCCGAACGTGGTCGACCTTCTTCGGGCGGCCGACCGCGGACGCGTCCCGACGCTCCTTCCGATCCGCTACGGCCGCATGATGATCTCCCCGTTCGGTTTCCTGCGGGGCACCGCATCCGTGATGGCACGCGACCTCGCATCGACCCCGGTCACAGGCCTCATGGTCCAGTTGTGCGGAGACGCGCATCTCTGCAACTTCGGAGTGTTCGGGACCCCCGAACGACAGCAGGTGTTCGACGTCAACGACTTTGACGAGACCCTCGAGGGTCCCTGGGAGTGGGACGTCAAGCGACTGGCAACGAGCTTCGTGGTGGCGGGTCGGCAAAATCGGTACCCGCGGACCGTCGTACGAGAGGCTGCCCGCACGGTCCTGAGCTCGTACCGCGAGATGTTGGCGCGGTTTGCCGCCATGCGATACTTGGATGTCTGGTACTTCCACCTGGACGTCAGAACTCCACCGCTGCCCGAGGACCGCGTCCTCCGCAAGTTGATGGGGCGTGCCGCGGGAAAGGCGAGGCGGCGGACCGGCCTTCACGCGTTTCCGGGGCTGACAAGGTCGGGGAAAGGACGGCCGCGGATCCAGGACGATCCCCCCTTGATCGTCCATTACCGTAGCTCCACGGCGGAGGAGATCTCGCGATCCCTCTACGACCGCTACCTCCGAACGCTCCCGGATGAGCGACGGATGCTGCTCGACCGCTACCACGTCGCCGATGTCGCCCAGAAGGTCGTCGGTGTCGGCAGCGTCGGCCTCGAATGCTCCGTGCTGCTCCTGCTCGGTGATAGCGACCTGGAGGACCCGCTGCTCCTCCAGCTCAAGCAAGCGACCACCTCGGCTCTCGAGCCGTACCTCGGGGCGAGCCCGTACGACAACCACGCTCAACGGGTGGTGGTCGGTCAGCATCTCATCCAAGAGACGAGCGACGTCTTCCTCGGGTGGGGCCGTCTCGGGACCCGGGACTTCTACGTGCGCCAGCTGCGCGACATGAAGTTCTCGTACGACATCTCGTCGCTCGGCCCCCGGGAGTTCCTCGGACAGGCCGAGCTGTGCGGGACCGCCTTGGCCCGCGCGCACGCACGGACGGGGGACCCCGCCGGGATCAGCGGCTACCTTGGGAGCGGCGGCGCGTTCGACCGCGCGGTGACGGAGTTCGCCGAGCTGTACGCCGACCAGACCGAGCGTGACTACGAGACGCTCCGACAGGCGGCGCGACGAGGGCGGCTGCCGGTCAGCGTCGACGTCTAGTTCAGCGCGGAACGGTCGGGTCGTCGGCTGCCGCCGGCTTGGGTGGGTCCCTAGATTCGCCCGGTCGCGGTCGAGTGTCGACCGTACGGGAAGGTTTGCGGACCGGGACCCTGACCCCGGCCATCTCGAGATGCCGCTCGGCGTGCCCGATGTAGACCTGCCGAGGACGGGCGATCTTCTGTTCCGGGTCGTTGAGCATCTCGATCCACTGGGCGATCCAGCCGGACATCCTCGGGATCGCGAAGAGGACGGGGAACATGTCGGTCGGGAACCCCATCGCCTGGTAGATGATCCCCGAGTAGAAGTCGACGTTCGGGTAGAGGCGACGGGAAATGAAGTAATCGTCCGATAGCGCGACGTTCTCGAGGGCGAGCGCCACGTCGATGAGCGGATTGCGTCCGGTGACGGCGAAGACCTCCTCGGCGATCTGCTGGATGAGCCTCGCGCGCGGGTCGTAGTTCTTGTAGATGCGGTGGCCGAATCCCATCAGGAGCCGGCGACCCTCCTTGACCTGACGGATGAGCTGGGGCACCCGGTCCTTGGACCCGATCTCTTGCAGCATCCGGACGACCTGCTCGTTCGCCCCGCCATGGAGCGGTCCGTAGAGCGCGGCGGCGGCCGCGGCGGCGCAACTGTACGGGTCGGCGTGGGAGCTCCCGACCGCGCGCATCGCGTTGCTGCTGCAGTTCTGCTCGTGGTCGGCGTGCAGCACGAACAGCGTGTCGAGCGCCTTTGCGAGGACCGGGTCCGGTGTGTACTGGGTCGTCCAGGATGGCCGGTACATCATCGCGAGGAAGTTCTCAGTGTACGACAGGTCGTTGCTCGGGTGGATGTACGGCATTCCCATCGAGTGGCGGTGGGCGAACGCCGCCACGGTCGGCACCTTGGCGATGAGCCGATACGCCTGCTGATAGCGAATGTGCTCGTCCGAGATGTTCTTGGCGTCCGGGTAGAAGGTGGAGAGCGCGGCGAGCGTGCTCACCATCATGCCCATCGGATGGGCATCGTGATGGAACCCGTCCATGAACTTCTGGACGTTCTCGTGCAGCATCGTGTGGTGAGTGATGTTGTACAGCCAGTCATCCAGCTGGACCTTCGTCGGGAGACTCCCGTAGATCAGCAGATACGCGACCTCGAGGTAGGACTTGGACGCGGCGAGCTCCTCGATCGGGTACCCCCGGTAGCGGAGGATCCCCTTGTCCCCGTCGATGAACGTGATCGCGCTGCGGCACGACGCCGTGTTCGCGAACGACGGGTCGTAGACCAGGAGACCCGGCGCGTCGGTTCCCGCGCGCATCTGATGGAACTCGGTCGCCCGGATCGCTCCGTCCTGGATCGGGAGCCGGTAGTTCGTCGAGGTTCGTTCATCGGTGACGGAAAGGAATCCGCTAGCGGGTGGAGGGCTCGGCGGGGACCGGGAACTGCGGGACTTACGTGCGGGCACTGGGGTTCGCCTCTGGGGGCGCCAAACACTGGGGGTTCTTGAATCCGTTCCGAGCGTCCGGGGACCGCCCGGACCTGTAGAGAACCACCCCTCCGCTATCGTGTCCGAGCGCCCGGAGAGGCCATCTACGGCCGGTCGATCGTTGCCCCATGGCGAGGCGCCGAGGACCCCCCGCCAAAGTGTCGCGGTCCCGCTGGAACGACACCGTGCGCGCCGGCTGGAACCGAGTATCGTACCGGTATCGACCGCGCAGGAGCTCCGGGGACGTCTTCGGCCACCGGGAGGCCGAGTATCGAGCCTGGCTCGACCCAATCGTCCGCGCGCTCCCGCGCGACGCGCCCGTACTCGACCTCGGGTCGGGGACGGGAGATCCCGCCGCTCGGGTCCTTAGCGAGCGTTTCCGGGTGACGGGAGTGGACATCTCCGACGTACAGGTGCGCCGCGCGCGGCGGTTGGTGCCAAAGGCCCGGTTCGTACGCGCGGACATCGCAGAGGTCGACTTTCCGACTGCGAGCTTTGCTGCCGTCGTGGCCCTCTACTCGCTGATCCACGTCCCCCGTGAGCAACACCGAGCCGTGATCGCCCGGGTCGCTCGGTGGCTCGTCCCCGGGGGCTGGTTCCTCGCGATCGTCGGCCAGGCTCGGTACGAGGGCAAGGAGAACGGATGGCTCGGTTCGGACGCACCGATGCTCTGGAGCCACTACGACGGCCCCACCTATCGGCGTTGGCTCATGGCGGAGGGGTTCCGTATCGTGCGGGAGAGCTTCGTCCCCGAGGGCGACGGTAGCCACCGACTGTTCCTCGCCCGAGCCAAGCGACGGGCCCGAAGCCCCGCTAACGCGAGGAAGCCGGTCGTCGGGTCGGGAAGACGAGCACCCGACCCTCCTCCGCGGACCCTAGCTCGTCCACCTCATGGAGGACCCGGACGGCCTCTTTCCCCGTCGGGGTCAGGTGGTAGGCCTCGGAAGAGTGCGTGATCAGTCCCTCTTCTTGCAGCGTCCGAAGGTGGAACGAGAGCTTGGGTGAGTCGTCGATCCCTGCGGCCCGCATCACTTCCGTGAACGATGTCGGGCCCTCCGAAAGACGTCGGAGGATGTGCCGCCGCAAGGGGTTGGCCAGCGCCCCGAGTGTCCCCTGAACCCGCAGCGCCGAAATCGCGGCCCGGACCTGGAGCACGGCCGCGTCGGGAAGCACGGAGGGGTCGAAACCGACCGCGATCGGGCCCTTGCCCTCCGTTCGCTGGACGATCTCGCTCAGGGCATGCGCCACGTCCTCGGTCCGGTGGGTCGCGAACAGTTTCTCGACCCCCGAGACCACCACGGCCGGGCGAGGATGCTCCTCGATGAACCGCAGGACGGTCTCCTGGAAACCAGCGGGGGAGTCGACCATCGGGATCGCGCCGACGGTGACCCCGGGGATCGCACGACGCGGCGTCGAGCCGAGGAGCAGTACCTCGTGGCCGGCTTTCGCCCAGCGCTCCGCGAGCCGGATCGGGTCCTTCTCGCCGCCGCTCGGCACGGCGAAGGCCCGCTGGTCCTGAATGAGCGAGACGATCCGTTGGACCGCCTCAGAGCGGAACGGTTTCCGGACGTAATCGAGGGCCCCGAGCTTCATCGCTTCGACGGCCGCCTCAACGGTGCCGAAACCGGTGATCATGACGACATACACCCGGGGCCATCGCTCCCGGACCTGGCGCAGGAGTTCGATGCCGCTCATCCGCGGCATTCGCACATCGGAGAAGATGACGTCGAACTCGGAGCTCTCGAGCGCTTCGATCGCCTTCGCGCCCGAGGAGACCGCTTCGACCTGGTGGCCCCAATCGGAGAGAAGCGTCGACAGCTCTTCGCGGAACACCGCGTCGTCGTCGACCACGAGGAGGCGCATAGGTACGGGAGTTCGCCCTCCGCAATAACGCTGCGCCCGCGCCTCAACCCTCAGGGGCGACGAGACGGTTCGTCACGCGGGAGCCTCCGCGGAAGCGCCGCCCGATTCCGAAACAAGGCGAGGAAGGTGGACCGTGAACTTCGAACCCCGCCCCACCTCGGATTCGACGTCGATCGAGCCTCCGTGCGACTCGACGATCCCGATGCAGATGGCCAGGCCAAGGCCCGTTCCTTTACCCTCGGGCTTCGTCGTGAAGAACGGCTCGAAGAGATGGGCTTGCACATCGGACGGGATGCCGACACCGGTGTCGATCACGCTTAGGTGCACCCAATTCGGGTCGGCCGTAAGTACGACCGAGATCCGACCTTGACCGTTCACCGCGTCGTAAGCGTTGTTCAGAAGGTTGGTGACCACCTGGAGGATCTGCTCGCGGTCCCCGCGTACCGAGAGAGTGTCTTGAGGGGCCTCCACGAGGAGTTCGACGCCGGAGGGTTGCTTTCCCTGCAGGAATCCGACCGCCGAGCGGACCGTTTCCCCCAGGTCGACCTCGCCCGTTTTCGTCTCCGGCCGGCGGGCGAAGTCGAGCAGTCCCCGGACGATTCGGGCTGCGGAGTCGGTCTGGTGGAGCAGCGAATCGACCCTCCCCCGGGTCCAGGCGTCGGTGGTCCGTCGACGCACCGATTCGGCGATGAGAGTGATGTTCGCGAGCGGTGTGTTGATCTCGTGGGCCACTCCCGCCGCAAGCTGCCCGAGCGAGGTCAGGCGGTCGGAGTGGAGGGCCTGCTGCTCGAGACGACGGACCTCGGTCATGTCGACGGCGACGCCGAGGAAGTGGCTGATCACGCCGTCCGTACCGCGGATGGCCGTGATGGTGATCAGGACCGGATGATCGACGCCCGCCCGGTCGCGGTTGATCAGCTCTCCCGACCACGAACCTCGCGCGGGGTCCAGAAGGGCGTTCCACATCTCGGCGTACGTGGCCGGGTCGGTGCGCCCGCTCGCGACGATGTTCGGGCGCTGGCCGATGACCTCGTCGCGCCGGTAGCCGTAGATCCGTTCGAAGGCCGGGTTGACGTCGATCAGGAAGCCATCCCGGTCGGTGAGTTCCATCGCGTTCGTGGAGTGGAGGAAGGCTTGATAGAACAACCGCGAGGAGGCCGCAGGGTCCTGCTGGACCCCGGTCCGGTCGTGGAACACGAGCAGAACGCCGGTCGCCTTTCCTACCGAATCGGACTGGGGGTGGAAATCGACGTCGACGATGTGACGGCGCTTCCGGCCCGGAGCCTCGAGAGTGAACCCCTGGAGCGAGCGGAAGCGCTCGTCCGACAGGGCGCGGGCGCGAGCTTCATCGATACGTTCGGCCCCCGAGGCGAGAAACTCGCCGAGCTTGTGACCGACCAGCTCGTCCGTCGCTCCGAGGAGCTCGAGGAACGCCCGATTCGCCTTTTGGACGCGTCCCTCCCGGTCGATCAGGAGGGCGCCCATCGTCCCCCGAGCGAACGTGGCTTCGAACCACCCGTGGTCCGGCATCCTTTCTCGCGCGGGCCGAGGGGACCGGGCGGCTATGGAGTTTCCCCACCCGTGAGAAGGGATGTCAAGCCGGCTCCACGGCGAGAGAAAATCCCCGAGAACGGTCTTCCGTTCGATGGTGCGGCCTCTAGTCCTCGTAGTTCGCGAGACCCCCAGCCTCGCTGACTCGGTGCAGATCCTGCTCGAGACGGTCGGCTTCCGGGTCGTCTCGTTCGGCTCCACGGCATCGGCACTGGACCGCATCCAGGACCCTTCGGCGGAGAGTATCGGTGCGATTGTCGTCGCATGCAACCAGGCGTACAGCGAGACGTTGCGGGGCTATCCGGCCTCCTTCCCGCCCGAGGCACGCTCCGTTCCACTGCTCGTCGTCGGGGAACGCTCTCTCCAATCCGGTCGCATCTGGCCCTCCAACGTCCGTTCCCTGGGTCTTCCGCTCGACGGCGCTGCCCTCGTGTCGGCGCTGACCCACCTCACGGGCTTGGAAGCGGGCGCGCCGGTGGCCCGCGCCCGCTAGACGACCCGGCGAGGTTACCTACTTCGCCTTCGTCCGAAGGAACTCCGACAGGAGCGCCTCAACCTTCTTCCCGAGGTCGTCGTACTCGTACCGGACCGAAACGATCGGCTGCGGCACATGGATGAGACGGCCGAGGTCGACCGGACTTCCGTCCACCACGAACTCGGCGTTCGACCGTCGGATTGTCTCTTCGAGGTCCTTGACCTGGGC
>DATJVA010000063.1:0-30824 GCA_035502015.1 Thermoplasmata archaeon
GGCCGACTGCAGACCCATGACTTCGCGGACGTTCCGGCGACCCAGTCCTTGGTCACCGACCTCGAGAACGACTTCGCCACGGCGCGGTCGGCGGGCCGCGTTCTGTGCGTGCTCAGCCAGCACGCCGTGGACGAGGAGTCGGTGATCTTCCCATCGGTCGCCAAGTTCGGCAACGGACTCGTCACGCAGCTGATCGAGGACCACCACGACCTCACCCGGCGGGAACTGGCGATCGCGAAATCGGGTCACGAGATCCTCGCGATGGATTCGGCGGAAGGACGTGTGGCCGCGGGAGTTCGTCTCAATCAGGCCGCGAACGAGCTGTTCGGGGCCTACATCGTCCACATGAACCGCGAGGAGGCCGAGCTGGTCCCTCTGATGGGCCAGCATTTCACGGACGAGCAACAGGTCGCGATGCGGGCCAAGATCATGGGCGCGATGCCCCCGGATCGGATGTTCGCTATCCTGGGGTACATGCTCCCCTCGCTAAACGCGACCGAACTGGCGGGGATCCTGAGCTCGTTCCGGCAAGGAATGCCGCCCCCGGTCCTCAAGGCTGTGACGGACCTCTGCGCGGCCCGGGTCGACCCGGCCCGCTGGAACGTCGTCAAGCTTCGGGTCGGCCTGTAGGTCCACGGCGGTCGCGATTGCCCGGTGTTGGGCGGGTCGAGGTTCGGCGACCCGGCCCACCGCAGCCCTCGAACTCCGGCCGCCGAGAGCGTTCTAGGTCCCTCGCGCTGACCTTGGGGGGAGGGTCGGTGGCGCCGGGCGCCCGAGAACCTGCCCAAACGGCGTAGGGGCGGGCAGTCACTCCCCCTGAGCGGACTGGAAGTTCGGGCCGGAAGGCGGCCTCAGGAAACCACCACAGTCTGGGCAGACTCGGGAGTTCGAATCCGCCACCGCGGCATGACAGAATGGACACAGGACAAAGAAGGTCTTGCCGGACGATGTGCCGTGGTTCGCGTCCGCGGTTTCGAAACTCTCCGGTCGTGGAGAACCGGAGTAGTTCTCGTCGACTATTTCGAGGCCGGCATTGTAGGTCCGACTGAAGTACATCGGATTCCGGTAGCGACCGAAGTTTCTCTCCAGACCGAGTTCGACCCCCCGGAAGTTGATCCAGAGGGCGATGACTCCCATCACGGCGAGCATCAAGGCGATCTCGATTCCGAGCACCGCGGAATAGGAGAATGCCACCGCCGCGAGCAGTCCGGCGACAAGGATGTACAGGCCCGTGACCACTAGACGGTACGTCGAGTAGTACGTCGTAACCATCGTTCGCCCGCCGGAAGGGTGCCTCCGGGAGTAAAGGATGTCGAGATGTTCCTCGCCGCAGGGAGACGACCCCCCACCCGGAATGCCTTCGGGGACAGGTCTCGGGCCGACCCGCCCGGTTCTGTCCGGCTACCTTTCCCAGAAGTGGGTGCCACTCAGATCGAACCCTGCGGTCCGCCCGGTCGATGCCCGACGATGGCGGATACCGAATCGACGCGTCTAGGCCTAGTTCCCGTCAGTTCGGATACGCCCTCGACAGGCCATACCACATGAACCAGGCTCCGAGGGCCATCGCGACCATCGCGGCACCCGTGACGAGGACCGCCCAATCGGCCGAGAGGAGCCCCTCGAAGAGGACGATCCCGAGCAGGATGCCGCCCAGGAACAGGACGACCAGCCCGAGCACTCCGAAGAGGATCGCTTGACTCCGGCTCGCCAGCTGTGGCCCGGGTACCGCCATGTCAGAATTGAGTTTCGAACCCCGATAAGAATCTGTTCCCGACGTGCCGCGCGAAGCTCGAGCCGCGCCTCCCCCGGGACGGCCCTCCGCCCGCGGGCGGCAACCCCTTAACGAACCTCTTCTCTCGTCCGCCCGATGTCTTCGGCCGGCTCGATGGGCTCGACGGAGACAACGACCACACCCGTTCCGATCGAGAAGGGAGCGCTCGACCAGGTCCACTTTCTTGAGGGGGAAAGGGTCCTCCGGGTCTGGAAGACCGGTTCGGGCTTCCTTGTGATGACCAACCTTCGGTGCGTTGAGATCTCCCGAAAACCCCAACTGTTCGGGACACGCGAGTGGGACGCCGGGCCGAGCTTCTTCTTCTACAACCTCGCCCCACCCAAGGTCGAGTTTCACCGCTTCCTCCGTCTTTCGGAGGACCGGGAGGAGCGGGCGGTCGTCGTCCGGTTCATTCTGCACGACCCGTCCTCGGTCGCCCAAGAGATCGAGGAGGCCCGCCTCGCCGGCCAGAACGAGTGGCTGCGACGGCGCGCCGGTGCGGAGAGGACCCTCCGGGAGTCCCGTGAGCGGTGGGAATCCGGACGAGCCTACGCCACCCGGGATGGGATCCGGCAGCCGATCAAGGTCCGGTGCGGCTACTGCGGAAATCTGGTCGTCGTCACCGCGAACCGCTGCCCCTTCTGCGGCGCCCCCCAGGGGTGACGCGGCGGCTCGGGACCCGGCGGACCGGACGCGGAGGTCGCGCCTCCGTCGCACGCGGTCCGGCTCCGTGCCCTCGCTTCGCCGCGATGGGGCGGCGGGGATCGGGGGTGCACTGGCGGTCGACGTACGGTTGCAGCGCCCGGACCTGGTCGATGTGCTCGTCCACGATCTCGACCCGGTGCAGGGCGACCCCCGGGATCCGGCCCACGTCCTCCGCGATCTGGTTGGCGGTGGACACTTTCGGCAGCAGAAGGCTGTAGAGCCCGAAGTCGGACCAGGGCCCCGCGAAGATCATTCGGTCCTCGACCAGCCCGAGAACCTTGCGTTCGGCCTCGGGGCGTGCCGCCGGTGACGTGAATGCCACGACGAGGTCGACGGGAACGCAACCGGCGAGCGACCGATAGTCCATCGTGGGAACCGAGAGGATCGCGCGGCCGTTCACCAGCTTCGACACCCGTCGTTTGATCGAACGAACCGACGCGCCCAGCTCGCGGGCGAGCGCGGCGTAAGTGGAGAAGCTGCCGCGCATCAGACGGGAGACCATCTTCCACTCCGATGGGAGAAGGGTCAGTGCGCACGGCGGGTACTCCACGCGCGAGAGCACTCCACCCTCGGCACCGGTGATACGGTGGATCGCCTGCAGGGTCGCCTTTCGCGCTGAGGCGTCCGCGGAGACGAACGCGAGACCGAGAAGACTTCCTCGGAAGTCCTGGATGAAGAACATCCCATCGAGGGCGCGCAGGTGGTCGACCACCTCCTTCTTCCGGCGGCCATGGGCGACCTCCACCGCATAGGCGGCCACTTCGAGACCCAAGAGGTTCGGGTTCGCGTAGACGGACGAGCCGGTGATAACGCCCGAGGCGTACATCCGGTTGATCCGGTTCCGAGCGGTCCCGGGAGCGACCCCGAGCGCCCGTGCCACGCTCCGATACGACGCCCGGAACCCCGGTCGGGCCGGGTTCACGTTGTTCGCTTGCGTCAGCTCCCGCAGAATGTGGACGTCAAGGTCGTCCATTGGAGAGCTCCGTAGCCACCCTGGGAGGAACCCGTCACGGCTTGGCACTTTTGGTCATCGTCGCGGAGCGCGGTTCTAACTAAGCGATTCCGGTGGGACGTTGAGGTCGCCCTGCTGCCGTCGTAGATGAGCGGAACCACCGTCCGACCGGACCGGGCATCGGCCTCCTCGAACCGGGTTTCTCTCTCCCGCTCGGAACACCTCCGCTTCCGAGGGAAACGGGGCTCCTCCCGCTGGGCCGCGGTCGTCGCCGTGTCGCTCGTGCTGCTGCTGCTCGCAGAAGGGGCGCAGGACGTCACCGCGCAGAACCGCGCCGGTCCGAGCGCCGCTCCCGCGGTGGCGGCGAGCCCCCCGCAGGTCACGCCGGCCTCCACCGCACCGGTCCCGACCCGCGCCGTGAGCCCCGTTCCTTCCCCATCGTCGCCGGGGTATGCGTCCCTCTGTCTGCTCGGCGTGATCTCCCAGTGCGCCTTGCGGGCCAGCGGGGGTGCCGCGGCCCCCACCCCGATGAACGGCGACCCGCCGTCGTCGTGGAAGAACATCACGCCTCTCTCGGGTCAGCCGAACCCGGTCGGCCGATTCCTCCCCTCGATGGCGTTCGACCCGGCCACCGATTCCGTCCTCATGTTCGGAGGCTACGGAGAGCTCGGCACGGGACCCTGGGTGTTCTTCCAGGATACGTGGTCGTTCTCGAACGGCGCATGGACCGAGGTGGTCGACAACACCAGCTGCACCCCGACCACCTGCCCTTCTGCCCGGGCCGGCGCGATGCTCGCCTATGACGCCGCGGAGAACGGGATGATCCTCTTCGGCGGCTACACCTACACTCCCGAGATCTCGGTCATCACGTTCAGCGACACCTGGCTCTTCTCGAACGGGGTCTGGCAGAACCTTTCGGGCTCGGCGGGGACGCCACCGTCTCCCCGGTTCGCCAGTAGCATGGTCTGGGACTCCTACGACAACTACGTCCTCTTGTTCGGTGGGGAGCTCTCGCCCATCGTCTCGGCCAGCGACACCTGGACGTTCGACGGCACGTGGACGAACATCACTACCACGGCCCATGGACCGCCCGCGCCGCGCGATGGCGCCGCGATCGCGAACTCCCCGTCCGGGTACATCATGCTGTTCGGGGGAGAGGACGGGGGGGTCCTCTACTCCGACAACCCACCTCAGTGCAGCGACTCCACGGTCGCGTGGTGGTTCTACGGGGGCCAATGGGTCGAGATGCCGCTGTCGCCGACCTGCGTCAACGGGCCCCGGCAGGCTCCCGAGTCGGGCCTCGCACCCGCCTCCTCGGTCACCGGAGGGATCCCCCCGTGCGGTCGGGTGAACGCGGCGCTGGGCTGGAGCCCCGCGAACAACCGGTTCGTGCTGTTCGGGGGCGAGGGGTACCCTGACCAATCGACGTCGAGCTGCAGCGGGTTCGTTTACTCGTTCCTCAACGACACGTGGACCTACCAGAATCCCCCCGGGAACGGGTTCTACTGGCAGAACGCCACCGACCCCGGGTTCGTCGGCGACCCTCCCGCCCGCGCCGAGATGGGCTATGCGGCGGACTTCGCGGACAACTACTTCGCGATCTTCGGCGGATACGGCGGCCAGGGCGGGCGCAACGACACCTGGCGGTTCAACGAGATCGTCCACGCGCAGCTCACGGGACCGTCGACCATCGATACGAACTCAAGCCACCTCTCGTTCAACGTACCGTTCACGGTCACGGGATACGGGGGAAGCGGCTTCCTCGACTACAAGTTCGCGATTGTCGGGTCGAAGACCGGCAACACACTTCAGGATGCTTCGGGGAGCACTGGCTGCGCCAACCTGACGAACCCGAGCGGCACCTACGTGCTTCCGTACGACGGGGTCGCGAACACCTACTGCTCCCCCACGCCCCAGAGCTACAACGTCTATCGACTGACGGTCACCGTTTTCGATACGGAGCAATCCGGCCCGGGAACCAGCGCGACCGCGAACTGGACCTTCACGGTCCTGCCGCCCGAGACCGCGATCATCTACTCCCAGTTCAAGGGGTACTTCTACACCGGTCTCGACTTCACCAACAACTTCAGTGCCTACCTCAAGGTCGCCGGCGCCGGTCCGACCTCGGTCAGCGCGACGCTGGGAGGATTGCCGCTCGAGTTCACGCCCCGTTCGACCGGGTCGCCTTGGTGGGACTCGACCTCGGTCGACATGGCCAACCTGGTCCCGGGGGCGAAGCTTACGCTCACGGCGACGTTCTCGGACTGGACGCTCAACGCGACCTACTCCGTCCGGATGATCAATACCCCGGCGTGGCTGATCACGCTCGTGGAGCTTCCCGGCACTACCTCGACCGTCAAAGCGCACGGCTCCGGGCCGTACAACAAGACCTGGTCGCTCACCGACGTCTACAACTGGAACATCGCGCAGGCGTTCGGATTCGACCTGCCGATCCCGCTCATCGGAGGCAGCTACTCGCTCATCCCCGGGCTCACGATCTCGACGGGGATCACCTCCTCGGGCAACGTCAGCCTGACCGGCTCGTTCCAGTTCAACACCTCGAAGATCTCGATCGGCCCCGCGAGCATCAAGATCACCGCGACGATCAGCCTCACGGGGACGTTCGCCCTGGTCACCGAGGGGCAGGACGTTGCCGGGATCAACTGGGTCAACGCGGTCGCGAAGATCACCGTCACCGGCGACTTCACCGCGAGCGTCCCGATCTACGGGTTCAACATCCTCGGCGTCCAGATCGGGTTCACGCTCAACATCGAGCTGAAGCCGTCGGTCGCGCTCTCGCTCATCCTCGTTCCCACGACGGACGTGCCCCTCGAGATCATCCCCGGGCTCCAGGTGACGCTGTCGAAGCTCCTCGGCAGCTTCACGCTCCCGCTCTCGGTCTCGGTGTCGTTCGGGATCGGCATCGCATCGGTCGCGATCGGCGGCACTCTCTCGATCGCGCTCACGTTCAACCTGTTCCCTTCGCTCGGAATCGCCGGGGGATGGGTCAACGGGTCGCTCTTCGTCTCGGCGTCGGCCCTCTTCTGGTCGGACCAGTGGACGATCCTCGGACCCGCCGTGATCTACAGCTGGACGGACCCGCCACCGTCTCTGCCGACGACGGACGTCACCGGTGCGAGCCCGGTTCCGGGTTACGATAACGGCACTTCGTCCACCTGGAAGCTCGACTCGCGCTACTACTCGACGAGCGGCTACGACCAGAACGTCTGGAACGCGAGCTCGAGCGGAGGGGCCGCGGTCTCGGACATCTATCCGTTCACGAGCGTCACGGCCGCCCCGGGGTACGACGGAAGCTACCTCTACTACACCGACGACAACGTCCAGGTCCCGGTCGACCAGGGACTCGGGGTCTCGGGTCTTCACCTCAACTCCTCCACGAACTCTCTGAGTTCGCTCCCGTCCCCGAGCGACCCAAACTTCCTCGAGAGCGGCCCGCAAGCGACCACGCTCTCGGACGGCAGCCAGTTCGTCGCATGGGCGGCGCTACCGGCCGCCGAAGAGTCGGCTGCGAGCCCGCTCGACCTCACCCAGCTCGACCTGCACGGAGCCCGCTACTCGCCGGCCAACGGCTCGTGGGGCCCGACCCGCTCCTTCACCGACTGGGGGATCGTTGAATCCTACCAGGTCGACGCGGGAGGTACGGGCGGTCTCCTCCTCGCCCTGATCTCCCCGACGTTCCTCGTGGGTGACTCCACGCCCGAGCGGCTCGTCGCTTTCGACCTCGCGACCGGCGCGGAGGTCTCGAACGTCAGCGTGACCGGGATGTCGTCCATCACCTCCGCCCGAGGAGGACTCGGAGACGCGGTACTTCGTAGCGCGTCGGGAAACTACTCGGTGGTCGCCTACGCGACGGGGTCGGCCGTCCCGGTCACCACCGGCTCGCTGCCGACGAACACGAGCCTGATCTCGGAGAGCTTCGTCAGCGGGTCGGACTCCGCGTTGCTCCTTCTGTACCGGGAGCCCACGGCGAGCGACATCGTGCTCTACGACCTCGGCACGCAAGCGGTGATCGCCTCATGGCTCGGAGACCAGAGCCGGGCGACCGCCGAAGCGCTGTTCGGCGACGGAACGTACTACGTCTTCGCCGGGTCGACCCACGACCTTGTCGGATGGGCGGTGACCGGCGGCAGCGCGCACAACCTCACCCAGTTCTCGGTACCGAACCTCGCCGGCTTCGGGGTCGTCCAGGTCGGCTCGTCGCTCCTGCTGTACGCCCTCTCCACGAATGGGAACGTGACCGCACCGCTCGTCACCCTCGTGCTCGAGGAGGTCGGGGCGGCCCTCCCGGAGGTCCCGGGCCGGCCGACCCACGCTGCCCCACCCTCTCCGCCGGCGACGAACTCCGCCTCCCCGAACTCGACGCTCTACCTAGAGTACCTCGCGATCGCGGCCGCGGCGATGGGCGTCCTGCTCGCCGTCATTGCGGTCGTTAGCCGCCGACGTCCGAAGTCGCCGGGCCCGAGCACCGGGGGACCGACCGTCCCTCCACCCGACCCTCCGGAGGGACCCGCGTAGAGAAGCGGAGGCGAAGTGAAAGCGACGGTGTCCGTGCGGTTCACTGTGGGAGGGTCCCTCCGGGTCGGACGGACCGCCGCTATCGTGGTCGTCCTTGCGCTGAGCCTTCTCCTCTCGTCGGGGATCCTAGTGTACGCCGCGGACCCATCTCCGGCCGCTTCTGCGACGGTCCACGCCCCTTCACCGAGGGCCGAAGCCGGGGCAAAGCTCCCGGCGAGCATCGAAACGCTCCTTCGTTCGACCGGAGAGACCCCAGCGCTCGCCGTTCCCACGTGGCACAACGTGACCGGAACCGGTGCGAACTCCTCCCCGCCGGGTACCTACCTCGGGACGCTCTCCTATGACCCCGCCGACAACGAGACGGTCGCGTTCGGGGGATGCTCGGATTTCTCGTGCGCGCAGAACCTCACCTGGGTCTTTTCGAACGGGGTCTGGACCAACGTCACCGACCCTAACGATGCGCCCCCGGCGCGTATCGCCGCTCAGATGGACTACGACGCGAACATGCACGGGGTCCTCCTCTTCGGCGGGGTCGGCGACTCGGGCTATCTCAGCGACACCTGGCTGTTCAGCGGCGGCCGCTGGACCAACCTCACCTACGTCGGCCCTGCGCCCTCTGCCCGCGTCTTTGCGATGCTCGCCTTCGACCCCGCGTCGGACGAGAACGGCTCGGTCCTCTGGGGTGGGTGGGATGGCTCGTCGGCTCTCAACGACACCTGGGTCTGGGAGGGTTGGTCGGGCTGGGTCCCTCTCGTCAGCTCGGTCGTACCTCCGGCGGCCGACGCGGTATCGATGGCCTACGACCCCGTCGACTCCGTCATGCTGCTCTTCGGCGCGGGGTTCATCAACTCCACGTGGGAGCTCTACGCGGGGCAGTGGTGGCCTGTCCACATCCCGGCCCCTCCGTACCGGTACGAGGGCGGGATGGTCTTCGACCCCGCTGCCGGGGCGGTCCTGCTGTTCGGAGGGGACAACGACACCCTCGGCTTCCTCAACGACGCGTGGACGTTCGCCCACGGGGCGTGGTCGAGCGTATCGTTCGGGACCCCGCCGGTCGCGCGGTCGGCCGCGGGCTTCTCGCTCGACCCTTCGGGGTCGGTGCCGCTATTGTTCGGGGGCGTCAACGATACCGGCATTCTGGACGACACGTGGACGATCGCGACCGACCCGACCGCCTCCCTCGGAGCTTCGCCCACCACCGTCGAGGTGACGCAGCCCGTCTCGTTCACCGTCACCGTGGGGACCGGAACGCCGCCGTACACCGCGACCCTCGACTTCGGCGACAACAGCAGCGTCCAGCTCGAGGGAGCCGGCCCGACGCTCGAAGCGACCCACGCGTTCAGCGCCGAAGGCAACTACTCCCCGTCCGTCAACGTCACCGACTCCGCGGGGCTCCGAGTGAGCGCCTCGACCACCGGGGAGCCGGTCACGGTCACCGCGGCACCGACGGTCTCCGCCACCGCGAGCCCTTCGGTGGTCGACCTGGGAACCGAGGTCACCTTCTCGGCCGAGGCGGTCGTCCCGGGAGCCGCTCCGTCCACCTACTCGTGGGAGTTCGGGGACGGAGCGAGCGGGTCCGGCGCGACCACCTCCCATGCCTATTCCGGCACGGGAACGTTCCTCGCCAACGTCACGCAGACCGATGCGGACGGTGTCGTGGCGAACGCCAGCGTCTCGGTGGTGGTCCAGCCGCTCCCGACGCTCACCGTCGGCTCGAACCGGACCACCACCGTGGTCGGCGAACCGGTCACATTCTACGCGAACGTGTCCGGCGGCGCCGCGCCCTTCCGCTACTCCTGGAGCTTCGGGGACGGGACCCGTAGCGGATTCCCGTCACCGTTCCACGTCTTCTCGACGGCCGGGACGTTCACGGTCCAGGTCTGGACGAACGACTCGTTCTCCTCGCCGGACCATGGGTCCGTCTCGATCACGGTCCAGGCGCCCCCACCGACCAACACGACCGGGGCCGTCGGCTCGCCGGGAGGAGTGCCGAGCTGGTTCTACCCCGGTCTCGTGGGGGTCCTCGCGGTCGGGGCCGTGGGCGCGGGAGTTCTCCTCTGGCGGGCCCGCTCCCGGCGATCGCCGTGAGGCTCGCGCGACCGCGGGGACGTACGTCCGGGAACGTCCCGGTCGCCGCCCTCGTCACAGGGGCCGTGAACGAGAACGCGCTCCCCTAGTCGGAGAACGCCTTCGCGAACGCCTCGGCCCCGAACGGTCGGCCCGTCAGCTCTTTCAGGTGAGGAAGCCAGTCGACGAGGGACCCGGGTGCGAACCAGTTCCGGATCAGCCAGGGGCCGACCCGCCGGTTGGGCCACAGCGGGTCTCCGAAGAGGTCCCGAAGGGTGCGCGAGAGCTGGCGTCCGAAGAGGATGGCGAGGAGGTAGTTCGAAGCGTAGATCGGCGAGTCGACGAAGAACGTGTCGACGAACGAGCGGCAAGGATACTCGTCGTAGCCGAAGACCGTCCGCTCGTACCTCTGCGCCTCGGCAGTCGGGTCGCGGCCCGGGCGCTCATAGAGGAGCTGCTCGGTGCGGATCCAGCAGCCGTGCCAGGCCGCCCAGATGAGGTTCGCGTCCTTCTGGAGCCGGGCGAACTGCTCGGCCCGCTTTCGCTCCACCCGGGGCATCGTGGTGAGCCATTCGAGACTGTTCGGGATGTCCTCGAAAAGGCCCCCGATCCCCTCGTGGTACGCCCCGAATCCCGGGATGTTCTCGTGCCAACGGAGAAGATGCCCCGGGGCACGTACTGACGCCGACTGAACGGCGTGGCCGACCTCGTGAAAGAGGACCATGTACCGCACCCAACCGCCCTGGGGATGCACCAGGATCCGGACGTCCGTGGGAGGGTCCGGAGCGAGCGTGAGCCCCCCGAACGGCGTGTCGTGGTAGACCAGGCGGAACCGCATCCGGTCCGTGCGGATCCCCCACTCTCGGACCGCCTTGAGGATCCGCGGCATCATCTCCCGTCGGGGGAACCAGCGGTCGGGAAGCGGGGCTTGCAACTCGCGGGCGTAGAGGAAGTCCCACGGGTGCCAGCACGCTCGGTCCGTCGCTTCCTGGTACTTCTCGCGGAGTTCCCGCAGAGCCGGCCTCGCGAGCCGGCCTGCGGTCTCGGCGAGCGAGCGAACGCGCTCCGGAGTGAGATGGTCGAAGCTGTGGCGCATCGCCGCCATGGTGCGGTACCCCAGCTCCCGCGCGCGCTCGTTCCTGAGCTCGACCAGCTCCTGCAGTAGACCCTCGAGGGGACGGTGGAGCGGGTCGAGCGCGTAGAACGCCGCGCGGCGGGCGGATTCGTTCG
The DNA here is from genome assembly GCA_035502015.1 of Thermoplasmata archaeon. GTDB lineage: Archaea > Thermoplasmatota > Thermoplasmata > Lutacidiplasmatales > UBA184 > Lutacidiplasma. The sequence goes on from DATJVA010000063.1 coordinate 11,262, forward strand.
GGCTCTTCTGTTCGACCTCGAAGATGGTCGCGCGGTTGACCCGCCGTCCCTTCCAACGAGGTCGGAACGTGATGATCCGCTCGCTCATCCGGGATCGGAGCCGGACGACCTCCGGGCTTTGCTCGACCTGGGCGTCGAGAAGGATGCGCTCGAGAAGCTCAAGCCGACGGTGCACGGGAGGCGTCGTGCTCCGCCGAAGGGCGGACCGGACCCACGGAAGCAGGCGTTCGTCGCTCAGCAGCCGCGCGCGCTGTAGCTGCCAGCGCTCGGAGCCCTTGCGAGAGCGCCCCACCTGCAGGTTCCAATCCGCCAGGAGGATCTCCCGGTCGACGTGCTCGAGCCGGCGGTCGAGCGTCCCGACGAACCGGGCCACGTCCCTCGGCCGTGCGGTGGAAGGGTAGGGGAGGGCGGGCATGCGTTCGTCAGCGTTGAGCCCCATATACCCCTCACGACGGGGCCCGCGACACCGGTCCGGGGGAGGGGCGGAGGTGAGGGAAGACCCGGTCGCGCACCCTCGTTCCTACCGCGGATGGCCCCGGTCACATCCAGCGGGCCATGACCAGCTCGTCGACGGACTGCCCGTCAAGGATCACCTGGTCCTTGAGCCGGGCCTCCTCAACGAACCCGAGCGCCCGGTATAACGCGACAGCGCTCTCGTTGGTGGCAAAGACGGTGAGGGACAGCTTGCGGATCCCGACGGACCGAGCCCACCGGATGCTGTCTTCCATCATCGCCCTCCCGAGTCCGATCCCCCGGGCCTCCTTTCGGATCGCGATCCCGAACGAGCCCGTGTGAGCTCTCTTCGTTTGGCGCCCCTTCTGTACGTCCGAACTACCGACCAGACGTCCGTCGATGATGGCCACCAGGAAGAGCACGAACTCCCGGTCGAACCGTCGGATCTCCTCCGCCTCCTCGTCGACGGATTTGGCGACCCGCTCGGTCGAGATGTAGACCCGCTCGGCACCGACCTCGTTAACGTGGTCGATGAGGGCTCTCGAGTCCGCGGGTTCGACGTAGCGGATCAAGGCGGCCTTGCCGTTCTTCAGGGTCACGTAGTGCGGGTGGAACATTCTGGAAGGGTCCCGGTGTTCACCGAGAGGTGCAAGGGCGCTTAAATCCGGGGCCGACGGTCGCTTCTGGGCGTCTCGGTTCTGCCGGGACCGTGACCCGTCACGCCCATCTCTGGGGCCCGCATCGGGGCGGGGCGCGAACTCGTGGAGAGGAGCGGATGACGGTCGAGTTCTTCCGGGTCGAGCCCCGTCGGGAGCTCGGGCGGCTCCGCGAGTTCCTCGCTTCCGCCGACCCTGACGACTACCTGCTCGAGGAGATCGACGAGTGGGTCCAGAAGGACCGCCTGTGGGCCGGGGCCGAGGGAGGCGCGTGGGTCGCCTTTGGTCGCCTCCACGACCTTGGGTCGGGAGACGGTTGGGTGAGCGGGGTCCGGGTCGTCCCGGACCGACGGGGGCAGGGGGTCGGAGGAGAGCTGCTCGACCGGATCCTCTCGGACGCGAGGTCGGTCGGGATCGCCGAGGTCCGGGCGGTCATCGAGAACGAGAACATCGCTTCGACCCGACTCTTCCAACGCCACGGGTTCGAGGTGGTGACCGAGATGACCCTTCGGTGCGGCGCGCCCTCCGACCCCTCCGGGGCGGTCGCTCTTCACCGGGCGCAGCCGGGGGAACGCCTCCCCGGGCCCGTTGGCTGGTTGCCCGCGGAAACGGGCCGGGTCGACCTCATGCCGGGTACGGACGGAGGCCGATTCGGGCGATGGAAGCCCGACATCGTCCGCCGGTGGGCCGAGGAAGGGAAGCTGTTCGTCGGTGCGGGGTGCGCCGTCGCGGTTCAGACGGACTGGTGGAAGGGTCCCCGCACGCTCTGGGCGAACCCGCTCATTGGCGAGGCGTCGGCCTTGGTTCCCGCCCTAGCGAGCTTGACCCGAGCCCTTGAGCACGAGGAGTGGCAGGCGTTCCTGCCGTCGGGACCTGAGCGACGAGCGCAGTACGACCGGCTTGGCCTGCGGCGCCATCCCCACTGGGGCGACCGGGTCGGGTTGTTCGAGCGGTGCGACTCCCCGGTCGGCTGACTTCGTGCGTCCCCGGGGCTGGGACCCGCCGGCGGCGGGGCCGCGGGCTATATTCCCGGTCGACCTCCCTCGGGAGGGATGGTCGCGGCGTCCCCGCCGGCGTGCCTGTTCTACGATCCGGGTTGCGGGCCGTGCACGCTGTTCGCCCGGGTGAGCGAGTGGGCCAGCCGCTCCCGCCTCCGCGCAACCCCGTTCGACGGAGAGGAAGCGACCCGGGAGCTGGGGGACCTCAGCGAGGAGGTCCGGTACTCCTACGCGCACCTCGTGGATACGAGCGGACGAACCTCGGGGGCCGACATCATGAGCCCGCTCGTCGGGCTCACCATCGGCTTGACGGGCGGTCGCGTGGCGAGGAGCGTCCCATCGATCGACCACGGGCTCCGCTGGCTCTACCAGCGGTTCTGGAACTATCGGAGGACCCGCGGGTGCGCGGCCCCGGATCAACGAACTACCTCCTGAGGGGGGTCGTCGGCCTTCTTGCCGGGTCGCTCGGTGGCGTGCTCGCCACCGGAGCGATGTACGGAGTGGCGGCGGTGGTGCTTGCGGCGACCGGCGTCCCGCTCGGCCGCTGGGCCGCGGCGACCGAGACCGGGTTCGGCGGCACCGTGGGATCGCTGTTCGACCTTGCGGGCCTCCCCCTCCACCTGCTCCACGGTGTCGTGATCGGTGCGCTGGTGGGCGCGGCCCTTCTCCTCTTCATGCCCGCCCTTCGCGCCCGGGTCGGCGTGGCCGGCGGCCTCCTCCTCGGTCTCGTGCTCTGGGTGGGAGTGCTGGTGCTCTCTACCGCGACCCGGGCGACCCAGGGCGACGGCCCACCGATCGTCCTCTCGCTCACGATGCATCTCGCCTTTGGTTGGGTGCTCACGTCGACCGGGCTTGCGGTAGGCCGGTGGGCGGTGCCGTCGTTGACTGCGGTTCCGAAAGAATAGGAAAGAAAGGGTTGGTCCCGAGGGGAACCTCGGACCGAGCTTAGCTCGCGCCCGCCGGAGGCTCCGCGGGGGGTGGGAGCGGCGGCTGGGAGTCCGAACCGGTGGAACCGGACGGGGGGGTCTCGGATGTGGGCGTCGAGGGTGTCGGTCCCTTCCACTCTTCGGGAGGCGATGACGCAGCCCCGGAGGAAGTGGACGAGGGCTTCGGGCCGCGCCGCCGGCCGCGGATCACGAAGAACAGCACGATGGCGACCAGGGCGACGAGGATGAGCAGGATCAGCCATCCGACCGTGATGCCACTGCCCGCTCCTAGCTCGAGGTTCAGGGCGGACGGGCTCGGGTTCACGTAGAGCCCCGCAAGCCCGTAGCATTCCCCGATCGGGAAGCACGTCCCGGCGCTCAACGCGCCCGAGGCGTACAGCTCGAGGATGATCGTTCCCTGGGGAGCGCTCGACGGGATCGTGAACGCGATCGAGCCGCTCGTCCCGACGTTCTGGATCAGCTGGGCGTACGGGAAGCCGATCGCGAACAGCTCGAACGAGACGCGCTGGGGAAGCGCCGCGCCACCGACCGATACGACCTGATAGCTCAGCGTCACGGTCTGTCCCGGCTGGAAGCTGCCGTCCGAGTAGCTCGATACGGTCGAAACGCCGAGCAGGATCGAGTAGCCCTGCGCCAGCTCCATGTCGACGTACGAGCTCGCGACCACCTGGCCACCGAGCGTCGCCCACGCCAACACCTCGACCTCGTAGGGCGGGGCTGAGGAGGCGATGCTGACGGGGATGTTGCCGTTGTTCGCGACCGTGCCGTTCGAGACCATCTCCTCGGCGCCGGTCCAGTAGGCCCAGACCTGGAACTGGATCATCGCGCCCGCTCCCCCGCCGTTCAGGACGGCGGTCACGCCGGTCGTCGACCCCGCGTTGTAGTAGTACGAGGCCGGAGTGAGCAGCAACGTCGGGTTCAGCACCGTCGCAGTGGCGCTGGCGGTGAACGTCTCGGTGGCGTTCGCCACCGCGACCCGCACCGTGATGGTGTTCGGCACCATCGACTCGAGGATCGGGAAGGTGAACGACCCGCTCGACCCTGTGCTGTTGAGGACTCCTTCCTCATACGTGACGGAGTTCGGTCCGCTCACGACGTAGCCGGTGGCCGTGAGCGTGCCGACCTTCGAGGCATTGGTCGAGCTGACGCCCCAAGTCGCGGTCGCCGTGGCGCCGGCGTAGTAGTTCGTGTGATCCAGGGACAATTTCACGATCCCGGTAGGGGTCGTGGGTCCCGTGAGGGTCCAGCTGACATTGTCCCACGCGACCCACTGGTAGAAGGTATCGGCGCCCGGGACGCTGACGGTGAAGTTCAGCGCGTCGTCACCGGTCGACTGGACGATGAACGGCGGCGAGTTCGCAAGGAACGTGAACCCCGCCTCTCCGGTCGCGTTCGTAGTGAGATTGGTCGGGGCCCCGGCTGGGGTCACATGGTGGGTTCCGTTCCAGAACTGCACCGTAACGGGCAGTCCCGAGATCGGGGTGAACGCTCCCCCGTAGCTGGAACCGGCCTGGAGGCACGCCGCGATGACCGTGTCCGAGGCAAAGAAGAAGTCGTTGACCAGCGAGCAGGTCGGCACGCCGGTGATCCCCACACCGTTGATCGCGATCGCGCCCACGCGCACGACGATCGAGTTGCTCTCGTTCTCAACGACCGTACCGCTCAGATTCGTGACGGCCGACACCTCAAGGTGGATCAGAGTTCCCGGGGTCGTGTTCGCGGGGACAACTCCAAGGTACTCCCCGTGCCCTGCGCTCGGCGTGGCCAGCGGAATCCCGCCCTTCGGGGTGAAGCTCTGGACGGTCCCGTTGCCCGTGTAGGTTCCGTAAAGGGTGACGGCGGTGGCTCGCGTGTAGAGCGTGGCACCGTTCGACTCGAGCGGGGTCGTCCAGAAGAGGCCGAACCCGTGGTCCGGCAGGGTCGACCCGGTACCCACCGTCGTGGAAAGGGTGGTGTAGTACAGGTACAGCGTGACGTTCTCTTGGATGGACCCGCCGCTCGGAGCCGTCGCGTTGACCGTCCAGACGCCGGCGTACGGAAGGTTCGACGGGAAGGCATAGTGGACTCCTGTGGTGTAGGAGTTGTACGTCGAGGTCGTGGTGTTCAGCGTCGCCATGTAATGGTAGGCCGGAGTCGCGACACCGTCCCGGGTAGCGTTCGGGTCCGTGATCGTGACGTTGACGGCCTTGTCCAGCGGGTCGGTGACAATGAAGTACAGGCTACCCCAGCCGACATCCCCCGGATAGTAGTTGGTCTCGGCGTAACCGTATCCGTTCAGGAGCGTGAGGCCAACCGAAGCGGCCGGATGGCTCGCCTCCTCCACCCCGGAGCCCGCGGACGACGGGGGCGCCGACGCGGAGTGGGCGAGCGTCGGGGCAAATGCGATCAGCATCGAGACGATCAGTAGTACGGCCAAGCCTACGGCAAGCAGTCGCTTCGACATCGCCGAGTACGGGGTGGCGAGTCCTATAAGAAACCGTGTTCCGACTGCACGAGTTCAATCTCGCGCGCAGTCCCTGCCCGGACGGGCCGATTGGCGTGTTTTCGCCGTCGCTGCATTCGCGACACGATGGAGCGTTCCTCGATGGTGGGGTCCGTTCTAAAGGAAAGGACGATGGGCTTAACCGGACGGGCCGTTACCCCGACCCACATGCCCGTGTACGTCGGCCTCCTGCGCGCCGTGAACCTGGGGGCGGGTACGATGGTGCCGATGGAAGCACTGCGCACCCTGCTCCGGAAGGAGGGCTTCCAAGACGTACAGACCCTCCTCCAATCCGGCAACATCGTGTTCCGAAGCTCCGCGTCCAACGGGTCGGAGCTCGAGCGGCCCCTGGGCGAGAAGATCGCGCGAGCCTTCCGGGTGAAGACCGACCTGTTCCTGCGTTCCGCGAAGGAATGGAAGGCGATCCTCGCCGCGAACCCGTTCGTCGCGGAGGCGAAGGATGACCCGGCTCGGCTCGTGGTCTTGGTGCTCCATGCGGCGCCGCCCGCCGAGCGTTGGCAGACCCTTCGCGAAGCGATCCGCGGTCGCGAGTTGGTCCGCGCCGCGGGGCGCCACGGGTTCATCTACTACCCGGACGGCCAGGGCCGCTCGAAGTTCACGGTCGCCCTCATCGAGTCGAAGCTCGGGACCCAGGGGACGGTGCGCAATTGGAACACGGCCTCGAAACTCGGCGCCCTCGCCGGCGCGCTCGAACGGCCCGGCTTACCGTCCCCATAGGGATATCAACGCGACGTCCTCCGGGGTCGCATGGTCTTCGTCCGCGACGAGGGCAGCGTCTACAACGCACCGCTCGAAGAGGTCTGGAAGTTCCTCTCCTCGAGCGACGAACACACGCTCGCGCATCAGCACCGCAACGTGAGCCGAAAGTCCCTGCCCGGGAACTCAGGGGAGTACAGCTGGGAGCAGGATTTCGAGGGGAAGCCCGAGCGCTTCACGATGCGCTGGGTGGCGTACCCGTACTTCGGGATCGGGTACGACGTGCTCGAGGGGCCGTTCGCGGGTTCGAAGTTCTTCGCCTACTACCGTCCCCGGGGAGCGAAGACCCGGGTCACGATCGTCGGGGACTTCGTTTCGCCCACGATCCCGGCGCCCCGGCTCGAGACCGCCGTCCTCGGGTTCTTCGCGAAGGAGTTCGAGCAGGACAGCGCGATCGTAGGTGCGTCGACCGCGTCGGTGTAAACTCCGACCCGTCGACCCGCGACCCTCGGCCTACGGAGCGGGCTGGGCCTGCGGGGCTTGCGACCGTGCGAGGTGCGGGATCCGGACGAACCCGAGGAACAGAAGCAGCATGCCGACGAACTCCGCGTAGTAGAGGCTCACCGGGAACGAGACGAGGTAGAGCGCCCCCGCGGCGGAGATCACGGCGGTCCCGACCGCGATGTAGAGGAGATGGTAGCGCCGCTGCCGGACGACCCCGTAGAGGGAGCTGAGGATCAGCAGCAGCGCCGCCGGCACGGTGACGAGCGACGAGAGGACGGTGATCGACGTCGGCGGCACTCCCGAGACCACTCCCTGCGCGACGATGCTTGTGGGGATGGTGACGAGGAGCCCGACCACGACGAGCGCGGCGCTCGTCGCGCCGATGTACCCGAAGTAGAGCGGTCGCCAGCGACCGTGGAGGGAGAGCTGCGCCGACCCAAGGGACAGGATCCCGACCAGTACGGCCACAAGGATCAGGTAGCTCTGGATCAGCAGCTGCGACCAGACGCCGAGGTCGAGGACCGCTTCCTGCACGAGGGTGACGAAGAACAGCAGGAGACCGACCCCCCAGTAGAGGTGGCAGCGCTGCGTCTCCCGGACGTAGCGACTCAGCACCAGCACCGACAGAAGGAGCGCGATGACGCTCAGCACGAGCAGAGAGATCGCGATGGCGGTCGAGTTGGACATGGTGGCCTCAGGGGTTGTGGCCCGCGGGCGTGCTCGGGCGCGCCGTGGGCGGGACGGGGGACGTCACCTTGCCCGAGCGCCATGCGCTGAGCATGTAGAGAGCCATCAGGAGCCCCACTACGATGAACCCGACCCCGGTGAGCACGTAGAACACGCCGACCATCGGGCCGTGCGTCGTCACCCCGTCGACGGAGAGAGCACCGTTGAGGAAGGTGGGATAGACGAGGTAGTTGAGCGAGAAGACCGCTACCGTGGCGACCAGAGCGAAGACGATCTTCTTCGAAACGATCGCCGCCGTCGGCGGTAGGTTATAGAGAAGGGCCGCGGCGATCGTCAGGACCGCCGGGATCACGATCCAGGCATTCACGAAGCTGCTGGAGTAGAGATAGAGCGCGGCCACTTCCGCGAGGACACCCAAGGCGGTGAGCGGCAGGGTGATCTTCCGGAGCGGGGCGATGTCGTAGAAGACCGGAGCGAGACCGAGGGCGATCAGGATCACTCCGAGCAGATACGGCACGCTCCCGGCGTTGGTCACCCAGGTCCAGACCGAGAAGCTCAGGGGGCTGAGCGTCACGCCGGCCGCGGTCACGATCATGGAGAGCACCATGATGACGACCACACCGATCAGCAGGGTCGCGAGCCCGTAGAGCTGGTAGAGTCGCTTCTCGTTAATCCAGCCGCCGCGCCGGGTGATGAGCTCGGCGAAGGAGATCATGGCATTGCGGGCCACGAACAGGAGCAGGAACACGACGATCGGGCCCGCGAGCAGGGTCGCGACGGGGATCAGCATCGCCGGGTAGGCAAAGTCGGCCGTCACCACCCAGAACGCGGCGAACGTCCCGGTAACCTCCCAAATCGGTACGACGTAGGGCAGCACCTTCTCCTTGACCGCGTCGTAGGAGAGGATCAGGAGTACCCCGCCCATCAGCTCCGTGACGTAGAGGACCAAGAAGACCGAGAAGATCGCGAAGTTGAGCTCGAAGAGCCAGTTAATAGTTGACATCGTGACCCCCGGCCGCCGGACCCTCGAGGTCGACCGCGATCGGCTTCCCACGGAAGACGCGGGCCATGAACCAGAACGTGAACGGCACGAGGATCAGGTACGCGACGACAATCGCGATCCCCGGTGCATAGAGGTTCGTGCTGTAGTTCGCCGCGTTGGCGACCGTCAGCACGTTGTAGACGATCCACGGCTGTCGCCCGATCTCGTCGGTCGCCCACCCGAGTTCCATCACCGTCGCCGTGAGGGCGCTGAAGGCGACGAAGAGATACGCGAGAATCGGCCGGTCGTACGGCTTGTGCTTCAGGACCCAGAGGCCCGCGTAGACGATTATGAAGAGACCGAGGAGAGCGCCTCCGAGGATCATCACCCCGAACGTCTCGTGGATGATGAGCGGAGGCCAGTCCGCTTGAGGGTACTGGGAGAGCCCCGGCATCATCTTGCCGCCTTCAAGGATCCCTTGGAGCCCGGGGATCTCGAACCCGCCGACGACCGAGGTCCCTGAGACCGTTCCGAAGAGCGTCCACGGCAGGTTGCTGCCGGGCTGGGGGTTGAGCTCGATCGCCGCGTACTTGAGCGGCTGGTACTGCCACATTCCATCGATCTCGAGCGCGCCCGCGACAATCGTGAGCACGACAAAGACGAGGCTCAGCGCTACGGCGAGCCGAAGCGCGTTCAGGAAGAGGGTCTTCTCGTCCGCGTTCTCGCTGCGGACGTAGCGATAGGCGAAGAAGCCGCCCAGCAGCATGATCCCGGTGAGCGGCACGCCGGCGACCACGTGGAACACCTCGTAGCCGGTCGACGTCGTGAGGAACGGTGCCCAGGGGCTGACGCCGGTGACCGTGTAGCTCGACCCGCTCGCGACGTACCCGACGATGTTGAACCCGTTCGGGGTGTTCATCCAGGCATTGACCATGACGATCAGGACCGCCGAGAGCAGCGTTCCGACCACGATCGGCAGAGTGAGCGCCCAGCGTGTGTACGTGCCCTTGAACGTGTGGCCGTAGTAGACGTAGATGACGAGGAAAATCGTCTCGACGAAGAAGGCGAAGATCTCGACGTAGAAGATCGCGATGACCCCGGTCGAGGAGACCAGGGTCATAAAGCGCGGGAAGAGGTTGACGAGCTCGACCGCCATGACGATCCCGCTCGCGGTCCCGATCCCGAACGACACCACGAACGGTCGGATCAGACGGCGGACGAGCGCTCCGTAGTACTTGTTCTTGGTCCGCGCGAACAGGAACTCCGAGACACAGATCATGATCGCCATCCCGATGGAAAGCGACACGAGCAGGATGTGCGAGCCGATGGTGAACGCGAACAGAAAGCGGTCAAAGTCAACAATTCCCGACATCCCGGCGACCCCGCGATTTGGCTCGGCTGACGCGGTTTAATTGTCTGGTCAAGCCGGATTCACGATGGCGAACCGGATGGTCTACGGACCTCGGGAGCGACCCGGAGGAGGTCATCGCGGCGGCGCGATCCGGGCGAACCCGGGGCGGTCGCCCCCGGATCCCGCCCCAGATGTGTCACGCCACCGCACTACCGTCGCGAATACGTTTAAATACGCATTCATACAGATTTCAATTCCGCCCAAAAGGTGGGCGGTATGGCGCCGATCAAACGAAAGTATCGAACGATCTACCTGGTGACAGCCGCGCTGATGGTCGCTATGGTCGGCGGCTACGCGCTCGCCGCAACGACCCTGACCACCGGTCCGAACCAGAGCTCGAACGTGACCACCTCGCCGACGTCCGGGTTCGCCCAGGGCACCGTTTCCTCGGAACAGCTCGTCGTTATGACCACCGCGATGGTCGGCCTGTCGACCTCGGGAACCAACCCGCTCGCGGTCGGACTCGGCGGCACTCCCTCGGCGCTCTCCACCTGCTCGGCCGCCCCGTGCACGGCCCAGAACTTCCGGCCCTTCAGCGCCGCGACGCCGACGGTCGGCGACTACGGCGAGCAGATCGTCCTTGACGTCACTCAGCCGGTCGGGGCGGGTGCGGCCACGGCATTCGACTTCTCGATCTCGGTCTCCATCACCATCAGCGCGGTCCCCAGCACCGTGGTCTTCCAGGGCTTCCTGGGCACCGGCAGCACCACGGGTTCCTCGGAGTCGGTACCGGTCTTCCTGTTCGGCGACCTCGGCACCACGACGGCGCCGGTGATCGTCTCGATCTCGATGGTGTTCAACTCGTGCGCGAGCGCAACCTCGTGTCCCTGAGTGAGAGGCGGACACTCGACATCTTCGTTCGGCGATTGAACTCCCAACCCCTTCCCTCCCCCCACGGGGCGGCCGGACCGACCCGTCGGGGACCGGCGGACCGAGGATGGCCCCGCCATCCCTCGCTGCGCGCGCGGAAACCGGAAAGAGGACCATGAGGCGGCCCCGCGGGCTGTGGCAATGGCTCGGGCTGGTTTCGCTGCTTCTCCTCGTTGCCCTTCCCACGACGGCCTCCGCCGCCACGACGGTCCGGGTCGGACCCACCCAGCGGTACCTCGTGGAACACCTGACCCCTCTCGCCGCCCCACCGGTGGTCATCGGAGCGCACGCCACTCTTCGCTTTGCGATCGCGCCGAGATACGTGGCGGCCGGCGTCCAGGGAAGCTCGCCCGGCCTCCAAGGCACCACGGTGACGCTGGCTTCCTGTGGGGGAGCTTGCACGGACCTTTACCGTCCCGCGTCCTCTCCCCGCCTCGGCGCGAACCACTACGCGGAGCGGGTCACGTTCGCCGTCACACAGCCGCGGGCCGCCGGCCCGGCGGTGGGGTTCGACGTCCAGGTGGCGATCCACCTGAGCAGCGGGTGGGTGTTCGGGACGGGGTACTTCTCGACCGGGGTCTCGCCCGGGGCCGGCACGACCGCGGTGACCCTCCGTCTCTTCGTCGACCTCGGCACGGCGGCCCCGACTGTCCTGGCGGTCGAGGTCGTGGTAAATCGATGCCTTTCTACTACCGGTTGCCCATGATCTACACGTGGAGCCCCCGGGAGGCGAGGAAGTGACACCGGCTTCTCCCGGGCTCTCGGCCTCGTCGTCCGCGTCGTTCTCCCGAACGGAATCCTCTCTCGTGGACGACGCCGGCGGCGCGGAAACGGAGACCTGGAGCGAGAAGGTCTACGCGGCCCTGCCGCTGTTCATCGTCGGCGGGGCCTGTCTCGCCGTCGCGGTCGAACTGTATTCCTCGGGGACCACCGCGAACTTCGGAGGGAACGGTGCCGCTCGGCTCTATCCATGGGCGCTCTTCCTCGCGCTGGGAGTGACCGGGTTCGCCGCCGGCACGTTCGCCCTTCTGGCCGAGGACGAACCGACCCCGACCGTGGCCGTCGAAGCCGCGTCGCCGCCCCCGTCACCTACCAGCGCGGCGTGGGACGAGTCCACGATCGCTCCGGCAAAGTCGGGGTACGTACGCCCAAGGACCTGGGAACGGTACCCCGAGCTCCCGACGGAGGTTGGCTGGTCGACCCCAGTACCGAGGGTGGAGGCCGTGCCCCCGGACGTCGTGCTGGTCCAGATTGACGAGATCGCCGCCTCGCTGAGGCGCAAGCCACCCCCCCCGCTGAACGTCCGGGGAGTTCCCGGACGACCTTCGGGATAGGTTCTCTCCGACCGTTTCCACGCGCGCGGCGCATTATATCACCCGGCCGCAGTCCGAGCGAGTGAATGTCGAGCACCGGGGGTCCGACCGTCACTCCGCGGTGGCATGGATGCCGGGACGGTGAGCTTCCGTCCGGGGGAGCCGCATGATGCTCACCGCCGACCTCCTCGTGGCCGCGGCGTTCGCTTTCGCTGTCAGTATCGGCGCCCACTACACCGGCGCGTGCATGGGGATGCCGTACGCGGCGGGCGCGATCCGGCCGTGGCACGCGCTCTTGCTGATGGCCCCGCTGGCCCTCGTGGGCGCCGCCTTCGCCAGCGGTCAGGTCGAGTCGACCGTCGGCCACGGGATCCTGGGTGGAGGAACCGTCGCGCTCGGGGTCGCTCTCGCGATCGTCGTGACCGCGCTCGCCCTGACGAGCGCCTACAACCTCGCGACCGTTCCGACCTCGACGATCCAGATCCTCGTCTTCTCTGCCGTCGGGGTCGGCCTGGCGGCCGGCCTCCCGGTCCACTGGTCGACGATCGGGACGCTCGTCGCCCTCTGGGCGTCCGCGCCGTTCGCCGCGTTCGGGCTCGGGTACCTATTCGTGGGCGTGGCGGACCGCTACCGACCTCCGGCGACCCACCGAACCTCCCTCGCACGGCCGGCGGTCCTGGGCCTCGTCGGGGTTGGCGCCGCGGCCTCGTTCGCGATGGGCGCGAACGACGTCTCGAACGCTTCCGGCGCCCTCGTCATGACGGGCCTCTTCGGGCTGGTCGCCGCGGGGCTGATCGGCGGGGCCGGGCTCGCGCTCGGGGTGCTGACATGGGGACGCCCTCTCCTCCAACGCGTCGCGTTCGACCTGGTCGAGCTCGACCCGCGCATGGCGACCGCGTCGCAGCTCGCCCAGTCGACCGTGATCCTCGTCTCGGTCGCGTTCGGGTTGTTCACCTCGATGAACCAAGCGCTGGTCGGAGCGATGATCGGGGCCGGCGTCGCCCGCAAGAGGTCGACCGTGCTGTGGAGGCCGATCCGCAACATCCTCGTCGGCTGGTCGGTCGGACCGATCTCGGGCATTTCGCTGGGGTACGGGCTCGTCTGGCTCCTCCGTTGGATGCACTGGTGGTGATGCCCGTGTCGAGGGCTGAGGGGAAGTTACCCGACCGTCCCCGCCTCTTTAAGTAACCAAAGGTAATTGAATAGAACGAGGTTACGACAATGTCCGACCCCGTCCGTTCCATCGCCCACCGCTTCCCCGGCGTCCCGACCCTCGAGGGCGCCGGCGTGCGGCTGCGCCGCTCCTTCTCGAACAACGAGGTCCCGCTCTTCGACCCGTTCCTGCTCCTCGACCGGTTCGGCTCGTCGAACCCGGCGGACTACCTCGCCGGCTTCCCGTGGCACCCCCACCGCGGCATCGAGACCGTCACCTACGTCCTCGAGGGCGAGGTCGAGCACGGCGACACGCTCGGCAACGCCGGCGTGATCGGCTCCGGAGACGTCCAGTGGATGAACTCGGGGAGCGGGATCATTCACCAGGAGATGCCGAAGAGGTCCGAGGGAACGATGTCCGGCTTCCAGCTCTGGGTGAACCTCCCGGCGAAGGAGAAGATGTCGGTGCCCGCCTACCGCGGCCTTACCCGGGCCGACTTTCCCGAGGTGGCGACCGACAACGGCACCCGCGTCAAGGTCGTCGCCGGCACGTACGGCGGTTCCGAGGGACCGGTCAAGGGGATCCCCGTCGACCCGACGTACCTCGACGTCACCGTTCCCTCGGGCGGGTCGTTCGAGCTCGCTCCGCCCACCGGTTACACCGCGTTCGCCCACTCCATCTCGGGCACGGTCCGCTTCGACGGCCACGACACGGACCCCGTGGCGTCCGGCGAAACGGCGCTGTTCGGGCCCGGCGGAGCGGTCCGCGCGACCGCGGTCGACGGCGACGCCCGGTTCCTCCTGGTCTCGGGCCGTCCGCTCCACGAACCGGTCGCGTGGTACGGCCCGATCGTGATGAACACCCAGGCTCAGCTGGCCGAGGCCGTCCGCGAACTTCGCGGCGGGGAGTTCATCAAGCACCAGCGCCCGATCGTCGAGGAGTGAGCCCGCCGCTCCGCAGCCGGCGGAGGGCGAAGTTCAGCACCGCGACCGAACGCGAGAGCTCGGCGAGCGACACCGACTCCCGGTCGGTGTGGTCGAGACGGGCCTCGCCCGGCCCGTAGGCGACACCGGGGGCGTTCCAGACCGGAAGCACCAGGTTGAGGTCGGACGTCCCTCCCTTCCTCCAGACGGTCGGACGACCCCCGGCCGCACGGATCCCGTCGAGCAGGCTTACCGCGACGGGGTTCGACCGGTCGACCTCGATCGGTTCCACCCGGACCCGTACCACCGGCGCGGCGGCGCCGGCCGCCGGCGGGAGGTCGCGAAGGAGGTCCCGGGTCGTCATGCCGGGCGGCAGGCGGAGGTCGACCGTCACGCGGGCGGTCTCGTGGTCGCCGTCCCGTTGGCCCGCGAACTCGACGACCTTCGCCGTCAGCGAACGGAAGGGAGACTCCCGGGTCCGTTCGGCGACGAACGAACGGACCGCACCGACCCACTCCACCGCGCGGTCCGTCGCGGTCGGGAACGGGGACGAGTAGTGGGTCCGCTTCCCTCGGAACGTCCGTTCCAACTGGAGCTCTCCCTTGTAGCCGATCGTCACCCCGTCCCACCCGCTCGGCTCGCCGGCAATCACCGCATCGGGCCGAACGTAGGGAAGCAGGTGACGGGCTCCCCGACTGTCGGTCTCCTCGCCGACCGCCGCGACCACGACGTACTCGCCGGGACCGGCGAGGTCGGCGCCCGCGAGGAGGGCGGCTGCGAGCGGGCCTTTCGCGTCGACCGTTCCCCGCCCGTGGAGCCGCCCGGCACGACGCCGGACGGGAAGGCGACCCTCCACCGTGTCGATGTGGCCGAGGAACACGACCCGCGGGCGCCCGCGGCCCCGACGGGCGATGCCGTTCCCGACGGCATCGGTTCGGACGGAGTATCCGAGCTCCCGACCGATGCGCGCGAACTCGTGAACGGCCGCTCCTTCACGCCCGGAAGGGCTGTAGCGCCGGACGAGCCGCTCCAGAAGCGCTCCCTCATCCACCGGCGACCACCTCGGCGATCGCGTCGAGACCGCTCGTCCACTCTTCGTCGGTGATCACAAGCGGAGGGAGGAGCCGCAGCACGGTCGAGCCCGCCGAGATCGCGAGGAACCCTCGGGACTCGAGACGGGAGAGGTACGGAGCGACCTTCTCCCGGAGCTCCACACCGAGCATGAGGCCGACGCCGCGTACTTCCCGTACCTTCTCGTGAGGGAGGTCAGCGAGGTGGCGGAGTCCGATCTCGCCGAGGCGCTCCGCGCGTTCCCAGAGGCGCTCCTTGACGAGATACTCCAGCGCCGCGTTCCCGGCGGCGCAGACGAGAGGGTTTCCGCCGAAGGTCGAGTGGTGGCTTCCGCGGAAGCGGGGAACGACCTCACGGGCCACGACCGTGGCCCCGACCGGAAGCCCTCCGGCGAGCGACTTCGCGAGCATCAAGAGGTCCGGCACAACGCCGGACCGCTCGAACGCGAAGAGTCGGCCGGTCCGCCCGAGCCCCGACTGGACCTCGTCGAAAGCGAGGAGCGCGCCGGCACGGTCGGCGGCGCCCCGCGCCGCCCGCAGGAACGTCTCGGAGGCGACGTGGACGCCGCCCTCTCCCTGGACCGGCTCCAGGAGGACGAGCGCGGTCGTCTCGTCCACGGCGGCCTCGAGTGCCGCCGCGTCGTTGTACGGCACGTGCACGAACCCCGGCACGAGCGGTTCGAACGGCTCTCGAAATTCCCTCCTCCAGGTGGCGCTCAGCGAGCCGAGGGTGCGTCCGTGGAATCCCCGCATCGCGGCGACGACCTTCGGCCGGCCCGTCGCCGACCGGGCGATCTTGACCGCGGCCTCGACGGCCTCCGTCCCCGAGTTCGACAGGAAGACGCTTCCGAACGTCGACGGGAGCAGCGAGAGGAGGCGCTGCACGAACGCCGTGCGGACCGGGTTCGCGTAGCCGCTTCCCAGGTAGACCAGTTCGCGCGCTTGCGCCTCGACCGCCCGCACCACCTCCGGCGGGCTCTCCCCCAGGTTCCCGACCCCGTGGGTGGCGCCGAGGTCGACGTAGACCCGCCCTTTCTCGTCCCACAGCCGCGCGCCCTCGCCCCGCACGAGCGTGAGGCGGCCCGAGGGTGGGGCCCCGAACTCGATCGGAACCTCGGTCGGCTCGGGGCTCATTCGACCACCGTTCCGTGACCGTCGAGGGCCGCTGTTACGGGCGACGCGCCACCGGAGAACCCGATCACGACCCGCCCCACGCCGCCGTCCCGGGCCTCCCGGGCCGCGAAGAGCTTCTTTCGCATGCGTCCCTTGGCGAGGGGTAGGACCTCCTCGAACTCGGCGCGCCCGACGCATGGGATGAGCGACGCCGGGTCGCTCGGGTCGCGGAGCAGCCCCGGGACGTTCGTCAGGAGGAGGAGGCTCTCGGCCCGGAGCGCGACGGCCACCTGCGCCGCGGCACGGTCGGCGTCGACGTTGACCACCTCGCCCGAGGGGGTGATCGCCGGTGGCCCGACGACCGGCGCGATCCCTCCCCGTAGCAGGAGTCGCAGCAGCTCCGCGTTGACGCTCTCGACCGAGCCCGAGAGGTCGTCGGTGACCCGCAGAGTCCGCCCGTTCACGACCGCACGGGCCCCCTCCTTGCGACGGGCCATGAGAAGACCGCCGTCGACGCCCGAAAGTCCCACCGCACGGACCCCGTGCCTTGCGAACTCCGTCACGATCTCGGTCTGGACCTTTCCCGCGAGCGCGAGGACCACCACCTCGAGGTGGGCGCGGTCGCTCCGGCGAGAGACCACCCCGCTCGGCGAGGTGTAGTACTCGGCCGGCCTCCCGAGCGATTCTCCGAGACGGTCAACCTCTTTCGATCCACCGTGGACGAGAACGTAGTCCTCCCGACGCGCGAGGTCCGAGACCACGGGAGCGAGGGAGTTCCCGACCGCGCCCCCGACCTTCACCACGATCGTCATGGGACCCCGCTAGACCGGGTGGAGGCCGAGGAACTCGAGTCCGGTCGTCTCGGGGAGCCCCCGTCGGACGTTGTAGCACTGGACGGCGTTCCCGGCCGCGCCTTTCATCAGGTTGTCGAGAGCGGCGAGAGCCACCACCCGTTCCGCGTGCGCGTCGACGGCGAACCCGATGTCGCAGTAGTTGGTGCCCGAGAGGATCTTCGGCTCGGGCTCGCGGTGGATCCCGTCCGATTCGTGGACGATGCGCACGAACGGCTCGTCACCGTACGCGCCGCGGTACGTCCGCCACAGCTCCTTCTCCTCGACCGGCCGGGCGGCGAACGCGTGCACCGTCGCGAGTACCCCGCGGACCGCCTCGACCGCGTGGCAGGAGAGCGCCACGCGCGCCCCCGTCTCCTGCTCGATCTCCGCGGTGTGCCGGTGGCCTGCGGGGGCATAGGCGCGCATCACGCCGGAGCGCTCCGCGTGCCGTCCGGCCGGGCCGGCGTCCTGGCCGCTCGCCGACGAACCGCTCTTCGCGTCGACCACGACCGGACTCGAGTCGAGGAGACCGGCGGCCGCGAGCGGCTTCAGCGCCAGGATCGATGCCGTGGCGATGCATCCGGGCACCGCGATGATCGACGCGCCGCGGATCTCGGAGCGATGGAGCTCGGGAAGGCCGTAGACGCTCTTCGCCAGCAGCTCGGGATGCGCGTGGGCAGAAGGGTAGTATTCGGCGTACTGCGCCGGGTCCCGGAGTCGGAAGTCGGCGGAAAGGTCGACCACGAACTCGTTGGTCGCGAGGAGGTCCGGCACCCGCTCCATCGACTCGCCGTGGGGCGTGGCCACGAACGTCACGTCCGCGGGGCGAAGCGTGTCGTGCGGTGTGAACGCAAGGGTCGTCGACCGACGGAGGTTCGGATGGGCCCGACCGACCGGTTTTCCGGCCATCGAGTCGGAGGTGACCTGCACGACCTCCGCATCGGGGTGCCGGAGCAGGAGACGGAGCAGCTCGCCTCCGACGTACCCTGAGCCGCCGACGATCGCGACCTTCATGGGCGCGCCAGGGCCGCGGCGTGGTCGACGATCTTGCCCGCGATGTCGGCCCCGGTCGCGGCGGTGAGCGCCTTGAACTCGGGAGTCGGGTTCACCTCGTGCACGACGAGACCGCGGGAGGATTCCATCAGGTCGACGGCGAGGACGCCCCCGCCGACCGCGTCCGCCGCCCGCAGCGAGAGCTCGGTCAGCTCGCTCGTCAGCGGAGCCGCCTCCGCGCTCCCTCCGCGAGCGGCGTTCGTTCGCCACTCGGAGGACCGCCGGAACATCGCCGCGACCACCTCGTCGCCCACGACGAAGGCCCGGAGGTCCCGGTCGGGCTTGGGGACGAACTCCTGGACGTAGAACACCGAATGCACCGGCGAGGCGAGCGCGCTCTTGTGCTCCAGGATCTGGAGCGCGTCCTCGGCGTTGTCGACCTTCGCCATCAGTCGGCCCCAGGAACCGACCGCCGGCTTCAGGACCGCAGGATAGCCGACCCGTTCGATCGCCGCCATCGCCGCCTCCGGCGAGAGGGCCACGACCGTCTTCGGCGTCAGGATCCCGCGCTCGGCGAGACGCAGTGAGCAGAGCACCTTGTCGCCGGCGAGCTCGACCACCTCCGGCGCGTTGACCGTCGGGACGCCGTAGTGCGCGTAGCACCGGGACGCGTAGACCGAGCGGGTATGGCTCACCGACCGGTTCAGAACCACGTCGGGAAGGTCGGGCGGTGCGTCGAGGCCGAACGTCACTTCGCTGTCGTCGAGCCGAACGACCGAGATCCCGCGCGCTTCCGCCGCCGCAAGGATCCACTTCTCCTCGGGGCGGATGATCGTGTAGAAGACCCCGAGCCGGAGCGGGTCACTCACCCCAATCCTCGGCTTCCTTCGGGGCGGGCTGGATGGTGAACGGGCTGTTCCCGAGCACCTCGAGGTCGGTCCCGCAGTCCGGGCAAGGGAAGACCTCGCCCTGCACCATGTCCTTGTTCTCCACGGTCGCTTCGCATTCGGGGCAGTTCGTCATCTTCGTTCCTCCGTCAAGAGCTCCTCGATACGCCCGACCGAACGGTCGAGCGAGGAGAGGGATCCGAGCCGGCCGGCGAGCCGGGTCCGGGCGAGGTCGACCTGTCGCGCCACTTCGTGGGGCGACGGTCCTCCGGGTGAGGCCCGGCGGGCGAGCGAGGCGGTCGGTTCGAGAAGGTCCGCGGGCCCACCCGCGAGTCCCGGAAGGGCGGTGCGGATCGTCGCCGCGTCGACCGAACCGGCGCTGGACGAGTAGAGCTGTCCGACGGACTCGTGGGCGCGGCGGAACGGCACTCCCTGGGCCACCAGCGCCTCGGCGACGTCCGTGGCGAACAGCTCGGGGTCGGCCGCGGCCGATTCGAGTCGGCCGTGGTCGAAGGTCAATCCCGGTAGGAGACGCGAGAGAGCGTCGAGGACGCCGAGGGTTGTCTCGACG
>DATJVA010000064.1:0-2565 GCA_035502015.1 Thermoplasmata archaeon
ACACCCGAAAGGCGCACTCAAGCTAGCCGTCTCGGACCCGTCGTGAGTCGATGCGCTCGCGAGCGCATCGCCCTTCCGGGCTCCGAGACTTATGTAGGGGCAGACCGTCCCCCACCGGGGCCTCCCATGCCGTCATCGAACAGGAAGGGGAAGAGCCGCTCGGAGAGAACCGAGGCACCGCCGCCCATCCCGCCCGGGTTCGGCACGGTCACCGCCTACCTCGCCGTCGAGGGAGGGCTCGCGGCCATCGAGTTCTACAAGAGGGCGTTCGGCGCCCGGGAGCATTCGCGAAGGGTCACGCCGAACGGGAGGTTGATCCACGGCCAGATCCAGATCGGGGACACGATGGTGTTCCTTTCCGACGTCTTCCCGGATTCGGACACCGCGGCACCGTCCTCGATAGGGACGACCACCGTCTCACTGCACATCTACTCCGAGAACGTCGACGCGCTGTGGGACCGAGCGGTCGCCGCGGGCGCCAAGGTGGTCCAGCCCCTCGAGAACCAGTACTGGGGAGAGCGGTACGGGCAGCTCATCGACCCGTTCGGCCACCACTGGACGCTCTCGATGCAGGTCAAGATCGACAAGGACGAGATGGAGGCCCGACGTCTCGAGGCGGAGGCCGCCTTCGCTCGCGAAGAGCGCCCGAACCGGGCGCCTCGGTACGGGGACGCCTAGGTCCGCCCCGAGCCCGCCGGTCCCTAGGGATCGAGTGTGGGACACGTCCGACGGCCGTCCCGATTCGGGGCGTCCCTGATCCCGGGTCGGTACCCTGGATCCGACCTCGGGTCCCCCACGGGGAGACCAAAAAGCTCTTGCCTTCACATGTCGGCAGGGGCGTGCCGAGGCTCCTGGGGCTCGACCGATGCCGGACTGGTTCAACATTGCGATCTGGTCGCTGGTCGGCACTTGGGTGCTGGTCGTCGGCACTCTTCTGCTGATGCTGTGGCAGACGCTACAGGCGCAGAAGCTCAACTCGGCGAACGCCGTGATGAACCTTCGCGAGCGGTTCGACAGCGCGCGCATGCGCGCTTCGCGGCGGCACGTGAGCAGCCGGCTCTTGGAGAATGCGCATCAGGACATCTCGAACCTCGAGGTCATCACCTTCTTCGAGCTCGTCGGCACCCTGACGCATCGCCGCGTACTCGAGTCGGACCTCGTCTGGGAGGCCTTCGGTGGCTGGGTTACCTCGTACTACTGGGCGCTGCGGAACCCGATCGACATGGTCGGCGCCCTGCGCACTTCGATGAACGACCCGTTGATCTTCCACGAGTTCGAATGGCTCAACGGCCGTATTCTGGAGATCGACCGACGCCGGCTCGGGTCGAACTGGGACACCGGAGCGGGGGCTGCGGAAGAGTCGCACCGGTTCCTGACCCGGGAGTCGAAGCTCGAGTCGATCTGATCGAACGCCGAAGAGATCGAACAGGCGCGCAAGGCCCCCTGGGGGGCGAGGTTAATCGCATCCCGCTCCGTTCGGCTCCTCCGGGCCATGACGGGTCCTGGAGGCCCTCTCGAACCGCTGCCGGACCGGCGGACGGCCGGCGAACGCCTCGCGGCCCGCCTCGAGCACTACCGCGACCAAGACCCGGTTGTTGTGGCGCTGCCTCGCGGGGGAGTCCCGGTCGCGTTCGAGATCGCCCGACGGCTCCACGCCCCGCTCGACGTGTTGATCGTTCGAAAGGTAGGGGCGCCCGGGAACCCCGAGTACGGCCTCGGCGCGGTCGTCGAAGGAGGGACCCGCTTCCTGGACGAGCCTCGCGTCCGCGCCGCGGGTCTCACCGTGAGAGACCTGGGCCCCACAATCGCCCGGGAACTGGTCGAGGTCGACCGACGGGCTCGAGAGTACCGCGGTGGCCGACCTCCGATCGAGGTCAAGGGCCGCACGGTGATCCTGGTGGACGACGGGGTCGCAACGGGGGGTACCGTGCTCGCGGCCCTCCGTTCGCTGCGAGGACGAGAGCCTCGCGCGATCGTGGTCGCGCTCGGGGTCGCGCCTCCGGATACGGTCGACATGCTCCGCCCCGCCGTGGACGACCTGGTCGTCCTTCTGGTGCCGTCCGTCTTCTTCGCCGTGGGGGAATGGTACCACCGGTTCAGCCAGGTGAGCGATGAGGAAGTGCAGCAGTTGCTCCTCCGGTCGCCACCCTCTGCCTCCCCGTGACACCGATAGCCGAACAGAGCGGGAAGCCGGGTCGGAACGCGGTACTCCTGCGTGGCCGTCAAGAAAGGACCATCGACGGCTCGTCAGCCTCGCTCGACGAAGGCGGAAATAGGCCCACACCCGTAGCACGGATCGATGCCGAGGGCCAGGGGTTCGCGGAGCAAGTCGCCCGCGACTCGGTGGAACGCGCCCGGGCGAGCGCGACCTCCGACGACCCGGTCGTTCGTGATCAACGTCACCGTACGCGATGTGATGAGCCGACACCCGATCTCCGTAGGTCCCGACGCGACCCTTCTGGACGCGCTCGTGCTGATGCGGGGACAGAAGGTCTCGGGCCTCCCCGTCGTCGACGAGGACGGAAAACTGGTCGGAGTGCTGAGCCAGCGGGACGTTGCTCGAAC